>JAAXHY010000416.1 GCA_012270665.1 Dehalococcoidia bacterium | reverse complement strand
GAAGATGGCCATTCCCGGGAAGAACGCGATGCCCCATGAACTGGCCAGGTAGTTCCTGCCGTCGGCTACCATTGCTCCCCACGCAGGCGTCGGCGGAGGAATCCCGACCCCCAGGAAGCTAAGAATGGACTCGGTCAGGATCAGGCTGCCGACCTGGAGCGTAGCGACGACGATGACGGTGTTCAGGACGCCGGGCAGGATGTGACTAATCAGGATTCGATGCGTCGGCGCGCCCGCGACGCGCGCAAGCGCCACATAGTCCAGCACCTTGATCGCGAGCGTTTCGGCGCGCACTTGTCGCGCAAATGGCACCCAACTGAACAACACTAAGACACCAATCACGCTTAAGTAGCTGGCCCCTGCCACTACCAGGATGACCAGGGCGGCCATGATCAGCGGGATTGCCAGAAATATCTCCACGATCCGCATCAGCGCCTCGTCCAGCCACCCTCCAAAGTAGCCGCTGATAAGGCCATAAGTGGTGCCGAACACCATGCCGATGAGTATGGACGAGCCCGCTACCATCAGAGATACCCTCGCGCCGTGAATGATCCGGCTCAGAACGTCCCTGCCCTGCAGGTCCCCGCCCAGTATGAACTTGCTGCTGCCGCCTTCCTCCCACATTGGCGGGGCTCGCCTGGCGCTCAGCGTCGCCTTGACCGGATCGTGGGGAGCTATCAGGTCAGCGGTTACTGCCGCAAACAGTAGAGTGGTCAAGATGACCACTGACAATATGGGCCACCGTCGAATGCGGCGCAGGTTGCTCCTCCACCTGTCCCCCGAAGCCGCGAGCAGAAGCGCGGACTCCGACGGGCTGGCGTTCCCGCTCTGCATTACGAGTACCTCACCCTTGGGTCAATGAGGGCCAGCACAATGTCAACGATGAGGTTGCCGATGATGAACAGCAGCGTGAAGAGCAGAACGAGACCGGCCAGCATCGGAAAGTCGTTCTGAAGCACCGCGTCTATGGAGAGCCGTCCGATTCCGGGCCATCCGAAGACCGACTCAGTCACCACCGTGCCGGTGCACAGGCCGGCAAGCAACAGGCCGCTGAACGTAAGGGGCGCCGCTGCCGCGTTCTTGAAAGCGTGTTTCCATATGACCGACGTATTCTGGACTCCCTTGGCCCTGGCCAGCTTGATGAACTCTTCGTCCAGTACGCTCAACATACTGGAACGGACGAGTCGCAGTATGCTGGCGGCGAACAGCCACCCCAGCGTGATGGTCGGCAGGATATACGAGTCCAGCCCGCCCTTCTTGGCGGCCGGAAGCCAGTCCAGCCAAACGGAGAATATCAGGATTAGCATCAGGCCGATCCAGAACGGCGGCAGCGCCTGGCCCGTTACCGCTATGAAGCGCCCGATCAGGTCAACTATCGTACCGCGATGAACGGCGGACAGCACTCCCAGGGGAATCCCGATGACCACCGAGAACAGGAAGGTCGTAAAGCCCAACTGCACCGTGGCCGGGAGCTTTTCGAATATGGCGGTCGTGACCGCCCTTCTCTCCCACAGGCTGTCCCCCAGGTCGCCGCGCGCGGTCTTGGAAGCCCATACCAGGTACTGGATGGGGAGCGGTTTGTCCAGCCCCATCTCCTTGCCCCAGGCGTCCCACATCTCATCCGTTACTCCCCGGTTCATGAACATCGTCCGGGGGTCGCCCTGGATCCGCGACATAGTAAACACCAAGACCGACACTGCCAACAGCGTGACGAGCATCAGCAGCAGTCGTCTGGTCATGAACTGTACCAATCTACGTATAACTCCTCGGTCGGCTTGGTTCGGACGCAGGCCTGTTACCCCGTCGTCATGTTAGATTCTCTGGTCTGCGATAGCCACGACGCGCGATAGCGCGGTATCCAAGAGATTATTGGGTAAGTTGAACTTGCCGACGACCGTCCACATACTGGCCAGTCGCCAACAAGCTCAACTCCGGTTCTCGCGTATCTTTACGCCTTGGCCGATTACTGCTCTGCGATGTGGATTCCCTCGATCTCAGGCATGGCGAGGTTATGTTCCACCATGGACACCTCGCCTATGCGAGGCCCGACGATCATGGGATCCAGCCAGTCCAGCGACGTAATCACGGGAAGGTCGCCCAGGTGCGAGTGATACTCGAAATAGGGTATCAGCGCGTCCCACGCCGCATCCGGATCTTGGTAGCTCTGGGAGAAGTTCTTGTGGATGTCGTACCCGATCGGGTCGTCGTATCCGCTGTTCCACTTTGTGCAGCCGTCAATCAGGTCACACAGGTAGTCGGTGTACTGGACCAGCTCGATGTTGCCGCCCCACGGGAAAGCGAAAACGTCTTGCAGCGCGCCCCGCTCGAAGAATTCTGGTCTCCGGGAGGAGTAGGCGCTCTTGTCTATGCTCACAGTGATTCCCAGCTCTTCCCACATCGGCGCTATCGCTTCCGCGACCTCGATGAAGGTGTCGGGTGGGGTGGCGGTCGGTATCCACATCGGCATCTCGAAGCCGTCGGGGTATCCGCCCAGAGCCATGAGTTCCCTGGCCTTATCTACGTCGTAAGGATGGATCCACTTGTCCTGGTGGCGCGGGTTGCACACGTCTATCACGTACACGTACTGGTGGCAGCCCTGGCCGAACAGAATGAACTCGTTGATCGAGTCCCGGTCAATCGCGTAGGAGAGCGCTCGCCTGAGATTTCTGGCCCTCTCCAGGTCCTCTTCATTGCCCGGCTCCCCGACCCACGGGTTTTCAAGCGCTGCGGGGGCATTGGGAGTTCCGTCGCTCAGAGTCGGTTGGATCTGGAAGTTCCCTCCCATGAAGAACACGGCGGATGTCTTCCCCGCTATCGCGCCCTGCACCAGCCTTATGCCCGGCTCGTTCACTATCTGGT
>JAAXHY010000312.1 GCA_012270665.1 Dehalococcoidia bacterium | reverse complement strand
TCATTCCCGCAAAAGCGGGAATCCAGCGATCCGATCTGTCTGGCGCATAGTTGCGTCAATCGGATACTAATGCCAATCGCGCCGGAGGTGTCGTCATAACTGTATTCGTAATCAGACGATTCTTCACCTCTATCCTAACCCTGATGGGCGCTACCATCATTGTATTCGCTGGATCCAGATTGCTCGGAGACCCCACAGTCCTGTTCCTACCTGAGGAGGGATACGGACTTGACGCGGCTGAACTCGAAAAGGCCAGAAAGAGGCTGCATCTGGATAAACCCGTTCCCCTTCAGTATGCCTTCTGGGTAGGCGACCTGTTGCAGGGAGACCTCGGGCAGGACCTCGGCGATAGACACCCTATCTCGACCAAGCTCAGGGACAAACTGCCGCCCACTCTGCGACTGGGGATAGCGGGATACATCCTGGCCACGCTGATAGGGATTCCCCTTGGAGTGCTGTCAGCGGTCAAGCGCGGATCCATCTGGGATATGGTGGGACGTATTTTCGCGCTGTTAGGACAGTCGCTGCCGGCATTCTGGATAGCGATACTCGCCATCCTAGTATTCGCGGTTTGGCTAGATTGGCTGCCCGCCGGAACACAGGGAGAGGGGTTCTCTCTCAGGCACTACATACTCCCGACTCTCACGCTCGCCTGGCTGCCTGCGGCAGGCTATCTCAGGCTGATGCGCTCCAGTATGCTTGAGGTGCTGGATTCCGAGTACGTCAAACTCGCGCGCGCCAAGGGCGTCGGAGCCAATACCATCATCTGGAAGCATGCCTTCAAGAACGCCGCAATTGCGCCGCTTACCCTTTCCGGTCTCATCCTCGCCGGATTCATAACAGGCTCGGTCTCCGTCGAGGTCGTCTTCGGATGGCCCGGCATCGCAAGGCTTGCCGTCGAAGCGATTCAGACCAACAACCTAACGACCCTGTCCGTAATCACTCTCATATTCACACTGATATATGTGTTGGTAAATTTCGCGGTGGACATCATCTACGGCGCGATAGACCCTAGAATCCGTTACTCATAATCCATCTTCGCTGGACAGGATCCTATGGAACAAATTCAACCTGAAATAGCTCTCGTGCAAAGGGCAGGATTCTTCCGCGAAACCGTCAATGTGTTTCGAAGATGGCCTATTGTGTCCATAGTAATCATCTCCATCCTGGCGTTTGTGGCGATTTTTGCCCCGGTCATCTCTCCACAAAGCCCGATAGAAAGCAACCTGCGAGATAGGAACGCGCCCCCTTTCTGGTACACCGAGTGGTACGAGGAGAACGATAAAGTCACGCGAACCTACATACTAGGCGCCGACCCGATAGGACGCGGCGTACTGAGCAGGCTACTCCACGGCGCGAGAATCTCGATGCTTGTAGTCGTTGTAGCGATGGTCAGCGGAACCGTCATTGGCACCGCGCTAGGATTGATTTCCGGCTACGCGGGCGGAGTCGTTGACGAGATCATAACCCGCATCGTTGACATCTGGCTCGGATTTCCCTTCATCATGCTCGCGCTCATAGTCGCCGTCACCATCGGTCCGGGGATAGTCACGATGATGGGCCTGCTGGCCTTGGTAGCCTGGCCTCCCTTCGTCAGAAACGTGCGCGCCGAGGTTCTAACACTCAGAGAGCGCGACTATGTGGCCCTAGCCAAGATCTCAGGCGCGTCCTCTTCCAGAATCCTCATGCGACACATCCTACCCGGCGTGCTGAACACCGTCATGGTAATCGCCACCCTCCGCATAGGCCAGCTAATCCTCACCGAATCCTTCCTCAGCTTCCTCGGCGCGGGCATACCGCCTCCCACACCCACATGGGGTGGCATAATAGCCGACGGCAGAGAGTATCTCAGGGACGCCTGGTGGGTATCGGTGTTCGCCGGCATAGCCATCGGCCTCACGGTCCTCGCCCTGAATTTCTTCGGCGATTGGATGCGCGACACCTTCGATCCCAGGCTCCGACAGGTATAGACGAACCCGATTCGGCGCGCCATCACCCAACCTAGGGACCGCATCTAATTCGCGTCAACATTCTATTCTTGTACATTTGTGCTTATCTGGCTACAATATCCCCATGACTCGCCACTATGGATACCAAACGCTCTACCGCGCGCGCAGCGACCAAAACCGACAATCGTACCCTGAAAACCATAAGTCAAGATATATGATGAGTCCGGCGGAAGAAAAAATTTCGGCCATTTAGCTACAAATGCTGGTGAATACAGGTGAGATGCAGGTACTAACTGTCACCAGCAGCCACCTGTTGAGCCACCAGTAGCTCACTTGCAGGATGACCTGAAAATATAAACGAACATATATGAGACCGCTGAAATTTAGATGCGATTGCCCTGTGTGCCTCGCCAAAGTATAATCTGTGAGGCGCTTGACGAGAGCCACCCCGACATTGTCACCAAAATCAAACTATGAGGCTTTGAATAATGGACCTTACTCTCAACGAAATTCAGACCATGCTCCAGTCCTCCGCCAGGGAGTTCATGGAAGACCAGGTACCCAAGACACGGGTGCTTGAGATAGACGACAGCGAGTCCGGCTTCGATCCCAACCTGTGGGAGCAGATGTCGGAACTGGGCTGGCCCTCACTGGCCATCCCGGAAGAGTATGGCGGACTTGGGCAGGGCTGGGTTGACCTGGGAGTAGTATCCGAAGTCATGGGCTACTACGCTTGCCCAAGCCCTCTGCTGTCCTCGGCGGTACTGTCGGCCCAGGCTATACTCGCCGCCGGATCCGAAGACCAGAAGCAGGCTATGGTCCCGGGCATCGCGATGGGCCAGCAAATCTACGCGCTTGCATACACTGAGCCAGATTACTCTTGGGCGCCCGACTCGATCCAGCTGCAAGCGACGGAAAGCGGCGGCGGATATGTACTGAACGGCGCCAAGCTGTTCATACCCGACGCAAATGTCGCCGACCGCATTCTTGTCGTAGCGCGCGCGTCCAATGGAAGCTCTCCTGAGGACGGCCTGAGCCTGATGGCAGTGGATCGGACCGCGCCCGGCGTCTCCGTCCGTGTTATGCAGGGCTGGATCGGCCCCAAGGCGTGCGAAGTCAGTTTCGAGAACGTGGAAGTCGCCTCCGCGGACGTTCTGGGCGAGCCCGGAAGCGCATGGGACGCTGTCGAGACCGCAATGGACAGGGCCACCGCCGTGCTGTGCGCCTTCATGGCCGGCGGCACACAGGCGGTGTATGACATGACCCGCGAATACAGCCAGACTCGCATAGCCTTCGGCGTGCCTATCGGCACCTTCCAGCGCGTGCAGGACCA
>JAAXHY010000444.1 GCA_012270665.1 Dehalococcoidia bacterium | reverse complement strand
GTCCCGATATTGCGGATGAGCTCCTGGATGACGACCGTCTTCCCGACTCCCGCGCCGCCATACGCGCCGACCTTTCCGCCCCTGGTGAACGGCGTTATCAGGTCCATGACCTTCAGACCCGTCTCCAGCATCTCGATCTCGGTGGCCTGCTCCTCGAAGCTGGGCGGCTCGCGGTGTATCGGCCAGTTGTCTCCGCCGTCTATCTCCTCCAGGTTGTCCAGCGTCTGCCCCAGGCAGTTGAACAGGCGTCCCAGCGTCGGGTCCCCTACAGGGACCGCCACCGGCGCGCCCGTATCCACGACGTCAACGCCGCGTATAAGTCCCTCGGTGGGGCCGAGCGCGAGACAGCGCGCCCAGTTGTTCCCAACGTGCTGTTCGACTTCGAGCACCAGCGTATCGCCAGCTACTTCCGTCTCCAGAGCGTTGAAGATCGCGGGCATATCTTCCGGAGGAAACTCCACGTCCACGACTGTTCCGATAACCTGGGTGATCTTTCCATTTGCCATGTTGTTCAACTCTCCCGTTTCAGGGCGATTACCACTCATCGGCCTCCGAAATCGAGGCCATCATCAAATACTCTACGCCTCCACCGCCGCCGCGCCGCCAACGATATCCAAAAGTTCTGTGGTGATAGATTCCTGCCGCGCCTTGTTCATCACGAGGGTCAGGTCCTCTATCATCGCGTTCGCGTTGTCCGTCGCGTTCCTCATAGCGACCATCCTGGCCGACTGCTCGCTCGCGATACCTTCCAGCAACGCGTGATAGATCTGCATCTCCATGTAACGCGGCAGCAGTTCCGCCAGTACCTCCGCTGGACTCGGTTCATATATGTACCCGACCTGCTCCTGCGGGCGCAGTTCCGACGGCTGCACGGGCAGAAGCTGCTCCACCACCGCGTTCTGGGCGGTGGTGTTGATGAACTTCGCGTATGCGATATACACCGCGTCAACCTCTTCCGACTCGTATGACTCGATAGCCAGGTGCGCGATTGGCGTTACGTCCAGGATGGACGGCCTGTCGCTGATGTCCGTGAACACGGCGCGAACGTTCACGCCGTATCTGACCATGAAGTCACGACCCTTCTTGCCCGCCGCGATGACACGCGCCTCGTCGCCATAGTCTGAAATGAACTGACCCGCCGCGCGATTGATGTTGGAATTCAGCCCGCCCGTCAGCCCCCTGTCCGGCGTGATGACGACAACCTCGACCTTGTTCACCTCGCGCGTCTTGAGCAGCGGATGTATATTGTCCTCGTCTTCCACGGGCTGCGCGGCCAGGTGCGCCAGCATCGTGTTCAGATCATCCGAGTACGGCCTGCCATTGAGGGCCGCTTCCTGCGCGCGCCGCATCTTCGATGCCGCTATCATGGACATAGCTTTGGTTATCTTCGCAGTATTCTCCACACTGCGAATCCGCCGTCTGAGCTGCCTTACACTGGCCATGTATCGGTCCTGTCCTTACTCCATCCGCCTAAAGCGAATTCCACTCTTCCCTTGAAATTCCGGCTTCTCTGATTATGTCTCTAATAACGCCTACTTTAATATCTCTGCTCCCGTGCATAGGAATCGGGATGTATCGTCCTGTTTGCGGGTTGACCATGCGAATATGCCGCCCACCTGATACCGGCCCAGTTAATCCAAATGCCATGAGACGACGAATGACCTCACGGGACCTAAGCGGGGTTAATCTCGGCAATTTCGATTTTCACCCCTGAACCCGGTATAGGCGGAATTTCCCATCCCATCTGTAACGCTATGAGAACATTGCCTTCTATGGCGTCCGCCAACATCTCTTTCGCGTCTTCGTAGTTTTCGCCCTGAGTGAATGCCCCCTGCAACCCGGGAACTCTGGCGACTATCACCCCGTCGTCCGGTTCATACTCCGCCTTCTCCAGGGCCGCCTTCAGGTAATCGGCCAAGCAGAATGACTGCAACCTGATAGGGAAACCAGGAAGGTCCTTCCAGTCTTTGACATGGTTCTTCTTGGCGTGCTTTAGATAGAAGTCGTACTCTTCCTTATGCGCCTCCCTCAGTTTGGCAAGCGCGATAGACTCACTCGATGCTGTCATCCCCACACCTCCTACCGACGCGCTTCCTCGGTGTCTCCAAACTGTAAATCCCGTAACTAATGTCGCTCCTAATACGGCACCGTGTCCTTGAAGTCCTGGATCGCCGCGCTCAGCGCCTCGCCGGACTCGTCGCTGATGATTCTCTCTTCCCGTATCGTGCCCAGAATATCGGCATGATTCGCGTCCATATAGCTGTGGAACGCCTCCTCGAACGGTATCACTCGCGTTATCTCCACATCGTCGAGCAGCCCGTTCACCAGCGCGTGCATGATCGCCACCTGCTTCTCCATCGCCAGCGGAACACTCTGCCCCTGCTTCAGCACCTCGGTCGCCCGCTGTCCGCGCTCCAGTTGTCTCCTCGTAGCCGGATCCAGGTCCGCCGTGCCAAACTGCGCGAACGTAACAAGTTCGCGGTACTGCGCCAGGTCCAGCCTCAGCGTTCCCGCGACTGAGCGCATCGCCCGCGTCTGCGCCGAGCTTCCCACACGCGACACCGACAGACCAGCGTTCACCGCAGGGCGGATGCCGGAGTTGAAGAGCTCCGTTTCCAGGTATATCTGGCCGTCCGTGATGGAGATGACGTTCGTCGGAACGTAGGCCGAAACGTCGCCAGCCTGCGTCTCGATGATGGGCAGCGCGGTTATCGAGCCTCCGCCGTGTTCGTCGTCCAGCTTGGCCGCGCGCTCCAGCAGTCTGCTGTGCAGGTAGAAGACGTCGCCCGGATACGCCTCGCGTCCGGGAGGACGCCTCAGCAGCAGCGACATCTCGCGGTACGCCCATGCGTGCTTGGAAAGATCGTCATACACTATCAGCGCGTCCTGGCCCTGGTCCATGAAATACTCCGCCATCGCGCAGCCCGCGTATGGCGACAGGTACTGGAGGGGAGCCGGGTCCGCCGAGTTCGCGGCCACCACGATAGTGTGGTCCATCGCGCCATTCTGCTCCAGCATGGCGACCGTCTGCGCCACCTTGCTCGCCTTCTGTCCGATGGCGACGTATATGCAGATCAGGTCCCCGCCGCGCTGGTTGATGATCGTGTCAAGCGCGATGGCCGACTTTCCGGTGGAGCGGTCGCCGATGATGAGCTCGCGCTGTCCGCGCCCTATCGGAATCATCGCGTCAATCGCCTTGATTCCCGTCTGTACGGGCGTGTCAACCGACATTCGCGTCGAGACGTCGGGCGCCACTACCTCGACCGGCTTCGTCCCCGAGGACTCTATCGGCCCCTTGCCGTCCAGCGGCTCGCCGAGCGCGCTGACCACGCGGGTGAGAAGCCCGTCGCCAACCGGCACCTCCACGATGCGGCCCGTGCTCCGTACCCTGGAACCTTCCTTGACCGCCAGCGGGTCGCCCATTATGACCGCGCCAACCGAGTCTTCTTCCAGGTTCAGCGCCATTCCCATGACGCCGCCCTCGAACTCCAGCAGCTCGGTGTATGCCGCGCCCGAAAGACCGTGAACCTGGGCGACACCGTCGCCCACCTCTATCACGGTGCCTTCGTTGACCGTCTCGAGCTGCTGTTCCCAGTTCTCGATCTGGCTCCGTATGACCGAAGCTATGTCCTGACCTCTGACCGCCATTTCGGCCTCCCCTGGAACATTGTCTGTTGACTATCGGCACGATGCCCATTCGGCTTTCGCGCGCTTCATCTTTCGTAGGGGCGTCCCTTGTGGACACCCGTGGTTAATTCAGCGTCTCTGCGCCATCTCCCGGCGCATGGACTGGAGTCGCGTCCGCGCGCTACCGTCCATCACCCTGTCACCCACTCGAATCACCATTCCGCCCAGCAGTTCGGGATCCACTCGCGTCGAGAGCCGTATCTCCTTGCCCGACGTCCGCGCCAGCATCTCCGCCACGCTGTCCCGCTGGGCGTCATCCAGCGGAACCGCCGACACCACCTCCGCGCGCTCGATGCCCCTGTGAGCGTCCAGCATCTCCTGGTACCTGTCCGCGATCTCGGGAAGTCTATGAACCGCCCCCCTGCTCGTGAGCAGGAACATCAGGTTCAGCGCCAGCGGCCCGACCGTAGAACCCAGCGCGTCGCGGATTATCCGCTCCTTCTGGTCCGACGGCACACGCGGAGCCAACAGAATGTCGCTGAACTCTGCGTTGGTTGTAGAATCGGCAAGCTGAGTAAGGTCTTCCAGCCAGTTTTCCAGTTCGTCGCGCTCGACGGCCAACTGAAACACTGCCTTGGCGTACCTTATTGCCGATGCGGTGGGCATTTTGCTCTACCCCTCTGTCAGAATCGGACTTCAGACCCGCGCTAGTTGCGGCTGTTCGTCTGCGCGCCCTCTTCCAACACCTGTTGTATCAATTCATTGTGATCGGACTCGTCCAGCGAGCGGCGTATCACCCGCTCCGCCGCCACTATGGCCAGACCGGAAAACTCGCGTCGCAGATCTTCTATGGCGGCGTCGCGCTCTCGCTGTATGTTCGCCTCCGCCCGGGTGCGCTCGGCGGCTATGTCCTCGCGCGCCTTGGCAAGCTCTTCCTCCCGGAACCTGTCCGCCACATCTCGCGCCTGGGCTATAAGCTGCTGGCCCTCGGCTCGCGCCTCATCCAGCTGCCGCTGCGTCTCCTCTCGCGAACTTGCCGCCTCGGCCTGAGCGCGCTCGGACGCCTCCAGGCTCTCCCTTATCCGCTCCGAACGCTCGTCCAGCATCCTGACCACAGGCTTGTACAGCAGGATCGAGAGTATGGCGAAGAGAACCCCAAAGCTGACTAGCTGCGTAATCAGACCCGTTAAGTTGATTCCTATGGCTTCCATGCCTTCACCTGACCTTCTTCCGACTTCCGATGTTCCTACGCTCGTCCGGCCGCCGGATTATCGGCGCCTGAAAAACAGGGCATAGACTATGGCGAAGACCAGGCCGCCTAGAATGCCGAAACTGATTAACTGCGTAATCAGACCGGGTAAGTTGATTCCCAGCGCCTCCATGCCTTCACCTCTAGCCCGCTCCCGAATCCGGGCGGGCGCTCCATTGGCCCCGTTGTAGGTCGACTAGACGAACTTGATGATGATCGCGACGACCAGGGCGTAGATGGCGATGGCCTCTGTGAACGCGATGGCCAGGATCATGTTCTGCTGGATGGGACCGGCGGCGTCCGGGTTCCTGCCCAGAGCCTCCATCGCCTTGGAAGCCAGTATCCCAATACCGATACCCGGGCCAATGGCGCCGACTCCAATGGCAAGTCCCGCCCCTATGTTCAGAATATCTCCTTCCATTCCTCTACTCCTTATATTGTCTGTGTTTGAAAGAGCCTCGACTCTTAACCGCCGCGGCCCGCTCTCGAACGGGCTGCGAATTCTGCTAATGGTGGAAGCGTCAAATTCATGGTCGGTATCCGGCGTAGTATGACAATACCCAGCGCCTTGCTTCGTGTCCTTCGTGGGTAGAACCGGATGTGCCGCTGCCCACCCTTTTGAGACGCTTACCTTCTACCTGGGAAGGTTGAACTCCGGAGCGTTCGGCGAACTCTCATGCGCATTCACGAAGTTCCTGATCCTGTCCTCATCGAACTCATCGAACTCGTCAATGAAATTCCACGCCGTCAGAGCGATTCGGCTGTCCATGCCCGGATAGGGACTCATCAGAAGTTTGCCGCCACGATCAACGCCTTCCTGTACCAACTCGGTCAACTGCGCCATGAGCTCCTCGCATCCGTCCGGGCAGTTATAGTGCACGTTCACGTACCCGTGCTCGAGGTTGTGCAGCAGTATCTCGTTCTCCAGCGGCTCATCGTAGATGCCCCACCTCGCGGGCGCAAGTGGAACGTTGTAATGCCATCCTGAAGTTGGTGGCAAGGAATTATACGCAGGATGATCCTCGCCCGGCGCGACGTGTGATCGCCCCTGGTCCTCCATGCGAATCCCGGGCCCGTCCGGCGTCCCGCCCCGGAACAGCGTATCCAGCGGCAGCCCCGGCAGGAATAGCGAGAGTATCAGGGCGCCGGCGACAAGAGTCACTGCGACTCCACCCGCGTACCTCAGCGCGCGCCTGCGCCGCTGCCGCCGTTGCCGTCGGGCCGCCCGCGCCTGCGTCGGCGTCATTCTTCTACTTGAACGATTCGATGCTGTTGACATATCCGCCTTGACCGAAGAACCTAGACTTCTATTCAGTAAAAATTCCCTCTCCCTTGATCGGAGGAGGCTAGGGAGGGGGCGTCCCTTTGAGAATCAATTATGCTATTTCAATCCCACTCTGGTCAATTTCGCATACGCCTCGGCGTAGGGTATTGAGTCCCACGCGCTCGAACACGTCGTCAACGAACCTGACATAGTATCCATAGTCGAATATCTTGTCCAATTCTTCGGACTCTAGCCGCTCGCGCACTATCGAGTCTTTGCGCACCAACTCTCGGAAGTCGTCGTCCGCGTCCCAGGTTAGCGCGGCATTCTTCTGCATCGTCTTGTATGCGTCCTCCCGGCTCATGCCCCTTTCTATCAGCGTAAGCATCAGCCTCTGGGAGAACAGTAGCCCTCGCGTCAGTTCCATGTTCTCTTCCATGCGCTTCGGATAGACTCTCATACCGGCGACCACTCCGGTGAATAGGTTTAGGATGTAGTCTAGGGCCATACACGAGTCGGGCAGTATCAGCCGCTCCGCCGATGAATGGCTGATGTCCCTCTCTCCCCACAGCGCCACGTTCTCCAGGGAAGTGACCGAGTGTCCCCGTATGAGCCGCGCCAGCCCGCAAACCCGCTCCGTTAATTCTGGGTTGCGCTTGTGCGGCATGGACGATGAACCTGTCTGACCTTCGGAGAACGGCTCTTCCAACTCTCGTATCTCGGTTCTTTGGAGCCCTCGTATCTCGGTGGCGAATTTCTCCAGGGAGGCAGCTATCACCGCCAGCGTCGTTACGAAGTTCGCGTGTCGGTCGCGCTGTATGACCTGGTTGGATACGGGCGCAACCGCAAGACCAAGTCTGTCGCACACGATCTGTTCGATCTCTGGCGAAACGGTGGCGTGGGTGCCGACCGGCCCGGATATCTTGCCGACCGCGATCTCTTCTCTGGCGCGCTTCAATCGCGCCTTGTTGCGTCGCATCTCGTCCCACCACAGCGCCAGTTTCAACCCCAGGGTGATAGGCTCCGCGTGGACGCCGTGTGTTCGGCCCATCATCAGCGTGTCTTTGTGTTCCCGGGCGCGATTGGCGAGTACCTCGATGCAGCTTTCTATCTCGTCGCCGAGAGCGTCCGCCGCGTCAACCATCTGGAGGCTTGTGGCCGTATCCCACACGTCGCTGGTCGTAAGTCCCAAATGAAGCCATCTGCCCTCAGGTCCCAACTTCTCGGTCATGGAGCCGAGGAAGGCGGTCATATCATGCTTGGTAACACGTAGGATCTCGTTCAGCCGTTCGATGTCGTACTTGGCGGGCCGCAGTTTCTTCATGTCCTCTTCGGGAATGACTCCCGCCTGCGTCCACGCCTCGCACACCGCAAGCTCTATCAGCAGCCACTTGTCATACTTGTTCTCGTCCGACCATACCTGTTTCATTCGAGGTCGGGCGTATCGCTCTATCATCTACTCACATCTCCGTCCGTAGCCTATCCATTTGCATATGCTGTCCGCTCACCATACGCAATCATTATTCCACTCTCCCTCGAGGGAGAGGATGGACCGCTGGCCTCCGCGGAAGCGGCAGCCCACAGCCATCCTGAACATCCCAATATCATGTAAATCCTGCTTCAGACTTACCGATTTCTCAGCCCCTCCCGGTAGTCGTCATACGCCTTCCTGATGGACTCGTGCTTCCCCCCAAGTATCTGGGCCGCGAGGAAGGCCGCGTTCCTCGCTCCCCACGAACCCACCGCGACGCACGCTACCGGAATTCCGGGCGGCATCTGCGCGATTGCGTACAGCGCGTCAATCCCCTCCAGGTCGCTGGACGGAATCGGCACGCCGATTATCGGCAGCGT
>JAAXHY010000255.1 GCA_012270665.1 Dehalococcoidia bacterium | reverse complement strand
GAAGCGGCCCGGCTTGTAGCCGCGCGTGCGCGCTTCAGGCACGGTGGCGAACAGTTCGCGGATGGGCGTGAACGTGCCGGTGTAGGTGGCGGGATTGGAGCGCGGAGTGCGGCCAATCGGTGACTGGTCTATGTTCACCACCTTGTCTATGTTCTCGATGCCGGTTATCGTGTCGCAGTCGCCCGGTCTCTCGCGGGAGCGGTAGAAGGTCTGCGCGAGCTTCTTGAACAGGATTTCGTATATCAGCGTGCTCTTGCCCGATCCTGACACGCCCGTTATGCACACAAGCTGCCCGAGTGGAATCTCCACGTCTATATCCCGCAGGTTGTTCTGGCGCGCCCCCATGATGGTGATGGACTTGTCTATGCCCTCCCTGCGTGTTTCGGGAATGGGTATCTGCTTGACTCCGCTGAGATACTGGCCCGTCAGCGAATCATGGGCCCTGATGATGTCCTCCACCGGGCCTGAGGCGACCACGTGCCCGCCATGCTCGCCTGCGCCGGGTCCGAGGTCAACTATGTGGTCCGCGGACCTCATTATCGCCTCGTCGTGCTCGACTATGAGCACCGTGTTGCCCAGGTCGCGCAGATTCTTGAGCGTCTGGATGAGGCGGTAGTCGTCGGCCGGGTGCAGCCCTATGGAAGGCTCGTCGCATACGTACAGGACTCCCATGAGACCTGAGCCTATCTGCGTCGCCAGACGGATGCGCTGGGCCTCGCCGCCGCTGAGAGTGGAAGCGGTGCGCGAGAGCGTCAGGTAGTCCAGTCCTATGTTCAGCAGGAAGTTGAGACGCGCCTCTATCTCCTTGAGTATCTGGTCCCCGATGGACTTTTCCCTGTTGGTAAGCAAATCGCTCGGTCTGACCCCGTTGTTGGACGGCGCTTCGCCGGAGATCACCTTTATCCATTCGAGCGCGCCGGAAATGGACTTGTTGGTCATGTCGGTGATATTTGTGCTGCCGATGGTGACAGCCAAAGCCTCGGGCCTGAGCTTCTTGCCCCCGCAGATGGCGCAGGCGTTGGCCGACATATAACGCTCGATCTCGCTGCGAATATAGTCGGACTCCGTTTCCGTGTAGCGTCTTTCGAGGTTGTTGAGTACGCCCTCGAACCGGGTGTTCCAGCGGTAAGTCCTGCCCTTCTGAGTGCGATGCGTTACGGCTATTCGCTTGCCCTTCGTGCCTCTCAGTACCACGTTCAACTGGCGCTTGGTGAGCTTGCTTATCGGATCGGTGGTGGAGAAGCCGTATGCCTTGCCGAGCGATTCGAGCTGGCTCATGTTCCAGGGGGCCACCGAACCGGTGCGCGCCCACGCCTGTATAGCGCCCTCGGCTATGCTGAGCGACTTGTCGGGTATGACCAGGTCGGGATCAACTTCCAGCTTGTAGCCGAGCCCGGTGCAGGTGGAGCAGGCCCCGTGAGGGTTGTTGAAGCTGAAAGTGCGCGGCTCCAATTCGCCCAGGCTGATGTTGCAGTGGACGCAGGC
>JAAXHY010000501.1 GCA_012270665.1 Dehalococcoidia bacterium | reverse complement strand
CCGCACCCGCTCTCGCCCACCAGGCCCAGAGTCTCGCCCTCATTTATGTAGAAGCTCACGTCATCTACGGCGCGGATGTTGCCGACCTCGCGTCTGAGCAGTCCCTGCTTTATCGGGAAGTATTTTCGGAGATTGTTGATCTCCAGCAGTCTCTCGCCATTCTGTGCGGTTGGCGCTTCCACGGTCATGTCTAAACCTCGTGATGGAGAAAGCAGCTTACCTGGTGATCGGGACCTATCGGCTTGAGGACCGGCTCGTTCGCATCGCAAACGGTGGGCATGAATGCTGGACAGCGTGGGTTGAACGGACATCCACTCGGCCTGGCGTAAGGGTGGGGCACCGATCCGGTTATCGAGGCCAGTCGGTCCTGCGAAGCGTCGGACTGTATGCGCGGTATGGACTGAAGCAGGGCCCGGGTGTAGGGATGCTGCGGATTGTGGAATATGTCGTCCACCGGCGCGCTCTCCACCACCTGCCCCAGATACATCACCACTACGTAGTCCGCCATTTCCGCTATCACGCCCAGGTCATGGGTGATGAGCATGATGGCCATGTCCTGTTCCTGCTGAAGATTGATCATCAGGTCCAGGATCTGTGCCTGCGTCGTCACGTCCAGGGCGGTCGTCGGCTCGTCGGCTATCAGAATGCGCGGACTGCACGACAGCGCCATCGCTATCATCGCCCTCTGGCGCAGACCTCCGCTCAACTGGAAAGAGTACTCGTCCATCCGGCGTTCCGGCAGCGGTATCCCCACCCGTCGCAGCATTTCGGTGCCCAACTCCCGCGCCTCGGCCTTGTCCACGTCCCTGTGCAGCATGATCGCTTCCATCAGCTGGTTGCCGACAGTATGCACCGGACTGAACGAAGTCATCGGCTCCTGGAACACATACGCTATCTCGCCGCCCCTGATCTCGCGCATCTCCGACCCGTCGGGATCGAAATCAGTGAGGTCGCGGAATTCCTCCCCTCCCCCGTCCCCATCCCTGGAACGGAACAGTATCTCGCCTCCCACGATAATTCCCGGCTTGTCCAGTATGCCGAGTATCGAGCGCGCGGTTACGCTCTTGCCGCAGCCGCTCTCTCCCACTATACCGAGCGTCTGACTCGGATACAGGTCGAAACTCGCGCCGTCCACCGCGATGACCGTTCCCTCGTCCAGAGGAAAGTGGGTACTGAGATTGCGTACCGAAAGAAGCGGCTCGGTCTGTCCGTTGCTTTGCGTCATGTCTGTCTATCCATAGGGGTCTGCGGCGTCTCTGAGGCCGTCTCCGAGGAAGTTGAAAGCGAGCACTGCGATGATCACCGGTATCGCCGGAACCAATAGCCACGGTGTGAGCGCGACAGCCTGTACCTGCTGCGCCGCCTGGAGCAGTACCCCCCAGCTTATGGCGGGTGGGCGCATACCCAGTCCCAGGAAACTGAGCGACGTCTCGGCGATTATTATCGCGGGGAAGGCCAGCGTCGTCGCCGCTATGATGTGGCTCAGGAACGACGGCACCATGTGCCTGAAGATGATCCGCATCTGGCTGGCGCCCGCCAACTCCGCCGCCGCTACGAAGTCCTCCTCGCGCAGCGACAGGAAGCGACCGCGTACCACCCTCGCTACCTCCGTCCATCCGATGATAGCGATGATGATCGTGATGGCGAAATACACTTTCAGGATGGACCAGTCCCTCGGCACGCCGGCCGCTATGCCCATCCAGAGCGGAATCGTGGGTATCGAGCGGAGTATCTCGATTATGCGCTGGATTACTATGTCCACCCAGCCGCCGTAGTATCCCGATATTCCACCCAGCAGTACGCCGAGGAAGAGCGTTATAGCGACGCTGACCAAGCCGATAGTCATGGAGATTCGGGTTGCGCTCAGCAGTCGCGACCACAGGTCCCGTCCCTGAAGGTCGGTCCCCAGTATGAAGATAGTGTCCTCCGCCTTGTATGGCGCGTCAACGCCTATCAGGTGGCGGTCCGTCGTAATCAGTCCCAGGAACTTGTACTCGAATCCGCGCGCGAATAGGCGAAGTGGTATCTTCGTATCCGGATCTACCTCATAGACCCTCTGGAAAGTTATCGGATCCCGCTTGCCGGAAATGGCGAGCACGTGGGGACTGGGCATCCAGCCGTCGAAGAGATGTATGCGCTGGGGCGACAGCAGTCCGCGCTGTGCCTCAGGCTGCGTGGGGTCCGAAGTCGAAAGAAAGTCCGCGCCCAGAGCGACACAATAGAAGGCGATCAGCGTGATGCCCGCGATCATCGCCAACTTGTGCCTGCGCAGTCGCCACCACATCAACTGCCACTGCGAAGCGGCATATATTCGCTCTTCAGTGCGGCTGGCCTCGGCGGCCTCGGTCAATACGCCTTCGAGAGCGCCTGTATTCTCGGCCATTCTATGTGCTCTCCAGTCGAATGCGTGGATCCACCCAGGCAAGCAGGATGTCTGAAATGAAGGTGCCTACTACCGTCATAAGCCCGATCATCATTATTATCGTCCCCGCTAGGAACATATCCTGCGCGATCAGCGCCTTCAGAAGGAGCGGGCCGACAGTCGGCAGGCTCATCACCACCGACACGATGATGCTTCCAGACACTATGAGCGGGAGCAGGTACCCGATAGTGCTGATTAGCGGGTTCATTGCCACGCGGAACGGGTACTTGAGTACGACCCGCCACTCGGACAGTCCCTTGGCCCGCGCGGTCACCACGTATGGCTTCCGAAGTTCGTCCAGAAGATTCGCGCGCAGCACCCTGATTAGCTGCGCTGTTCCCGCTATGGCGAGAATCAACGAGGGCATCCACAAGTGATTGAGCAGATCGAGTACCTTGGCCACGCTATACGGCGCGTCAACCATCTCGGGAGAGAACAGTCCCCCGACGTTTGCCCCGAACCACACGAACCCGGCATAAAGGACTACCAGCGCGAGCAGGAAATTTGGCACTCCCAGCCCAATGAATCCTATGAAGGTGAAGGTGTAGTCTCCAACCGAATACTGCTTCACTGCCGAATATATCCCAATCGGTATGGCGAGTATCCAAGTGAATATGATCGAAGTGAAGGTCAGGGCGGCGGTCAATAACAGCCGGTCTCCGATTACCTCGCTGACGGGCCTCCTGTACTCCATGGCCACCCCGAAATTGCCCTTTACGGCCTGTCTCATCCACTTGTAATACTGCACAGGGAAGGGCTGCTCCAGTCCGTATTCGGCGCGGAGGTTTATCGCTTCGTCCTCGGATACGAAGTCGCCCTGAGTCTCCAACTGCGCTATATACGCGGTCACATAGTCGCCCGGAGGCAATTGGATTATCGCGAACGTGATGAGAGAGATCGCCCATACGGTGATGAGGGCCAGCGCCAGGCGACGCGCGAGGAAAGATAACACTCTCTATAACCTCTGAATCAGGGTTTACGGGATGCGCGGGAGCGAGGCCGGATTGACCCGCTCCCGCGTACGAACTGCGGTTCGAACTTGCTACTGTATGCTTAGCTGCTGGGGCTGGCGGTTCGCCTCGCTCTTCCAGAAGAACGTGACCGGTCTGGAGATACCCGGAGTCTTCCCGTCTGGGCTGTTGTAGTGCCTCGACGGTATGTTGCCCAAGTCCGTCTTGGCGATTCGCACGCCCATCGAAGCGGGGCCGGGACCGACGATCCCTATGTTGTTGACGTTATCAACCGCAAGCTGCCAGACCTCTTTGCAGAGCGCCACGCGCTCGTCCTTTGGAACGCTGAAACCTTTGCGCCAGTTCTCCATTATCGTCTTCAGGTACGGCTGAGGCTCCATGCCCTCTTCGCCGTTGGTCTGGAACCACAGGCCCAGCAGGGTTCCGCCCGAACTTCCCTGAGAGAACGGGAAGACGTGCCCCGGGAATGTGAATAGGTGTTCACTGCCGTCATTGTTCCATGCGGCCAACTGGTGCTGGTTCGCGCGGTATATCTGGCCCGCCAGGCTGCGCTCGACTTCCTTCACGTCCAAGCCGACGCCAATATCCGCCCACTGCTCCTTGATTGCTTCCATGATTTGAGTGTACTGCACGAACTGCCCGCCCAGCGTAGTGACCTCCAGCGTGAGCGCGCCCTGTCCGTCCTTCCTCATCCGGATGCCCTGGGCATTCTTGTCCGTGTATCCCAGCCCGTCCAGCAGCGTGTTCGCTTGTGCCGGATCGTGGGTATGCCACTTGGTTTCGTACTCCTGGCCCGGATAGCACTCGTTCGAGGCCACCGGCGCGACGCTGCGAGGCGGCGCGATGCCCAGGAAGAAAGTCTCACTTATCTGGTCTCGGTCAACCCCAAGCGACAATGCGCGCCGGAAGTCAACGTTCCTCAGCAGGTCTCCGATCTCGGGGTCATCCTCGAAGCTCTTGTTGATCTTGACCTGCATGTCCGATCCGTAGTCGCCGGGATCCAGGTAGAGCTTGTACTGACCCTTCTCCTCGTTCTCCAAGAACACCGGCACCTTCTGTATGTCCACGTGGCGGGCCTGCATATCGTACTCGCCCGCTACCGCGCGGAGGTTATGCACTTCCAGGTTCTCGAACACGGTCATGATCACCTTGTCTATGTACGGAAGCTGATTGCCCTCCGAGTCCACCCAGATGCTGTAAGGATTGCGCTCCATCACCCACGTGGATTCGGTGATGGGAACTACGGTCTTCCAGGGTGTTACGACCGGCAGGTCGGGGTTCAGCGCCCAGTCATTCTTCTGCTTGAACAGCGTCACCCAGTTGTCCAGTTCCTCCGCTTCGACTATCTTGTCCACTTCTTCTTGTCCGATGAACGCCGGATGGAACTGCTCCATATAATGAGCGGGCGCGAACATTCCCCTGGCGTTCGGCCCCTGGTAGGCGTGTCCGCCCAGGTGGGTCGCTCCGGCCAGCACGTCTATGAACAGGTAGTAGGGGTCGGGGAAGGCTATCTTGACGGTATGGTCGTCAACCTTCTCCAGAGTTCCCGCTCCGCTTGGCGTCTGGAAGTAGGACGTCTTGACTGGTATCAACTCTTCGTTGTTGTGCATGTGTTCGTACCAGAACACGAAATCGTCTGCCGTGAACGGGTGGCCGTCCGACCATTTCATGCCCTTGCGCAGGAACAGCGTGAATGTCGTGCCGTCGTCGCTCACTTCCCAGCCCTTCGCGATGTTCGGCCTTGCAGTGCCTCCGGTGTAATCCCAGTACAGAACGTGGTCGGTACCAGTGCAGCACCTATACCCGTTCCACTTGTCCGCGGGGCCGCTGAAGCCGCGCCGCCACACTC
>JAAXHY010000298.1 GCA_012270665.1 Dehalococcoidia bacterium | reverse complement strand
GCGGTGAACCCTATCGTGTTGATCGGGTGGGTGAAGGGCACGAAGCCCCAGGCTGCGGTTGGATACGCCTTCTCTCCGTCTATTTCCTCGGGATACCGGTCGGTGGGGAAGGCGGTCACGGGCATGGTGGGGGAGAGCAGCAGGTCGAACTTGTCGAACTCGTCCATGAACTGCTGGATCATGCGGTCGCGGTTTCCGAGCGCGCGGATGTAGTCGGTCATCGTGAAATTCGCGCCCTGCTCGATGGTCCAGCGCGCGTACCAGGTGAGAGGGTCCTCCGGGTCATCCAGAAGGTGGCCATTCCCCGCGTAGGCATTGCCGCCGAAGAAGACCATCCATGTATCGAATGGAGATTCCAGCGCGAGGCTCGACTCCTCCACCGAGCAGCCCAGTTCCTCGAATGCTTTCGCTCCGGCCTCGGCTGACTGCGCGACTTCGCGGTCAACGGGCGTGTAGCCGAAGTCCGGGCTCCATCCCAGCCTGAGTCCCTCGACACCTTTATCCAGCGCCGCTACGAAGTCCGGGACCGGCGTCCTGAGCGAGCCGGCGTCCTGTGGGTCGTACCCCGCCATGACCTGGAGCAGAATCGCGGTGTCGCGCACCGTGCGCGACATAGGCCCCTGCTGGCTGATCAGATTCACGGCAGGCGGCGCGTCAACGCCGGTGTAGCTGGACACACGTCCCTGTGTGGGCTTGATGCCATATATCCCGTTGAAGCTGGCCGGTATGCGGATCGAACCGCCGCCGTCCCCGCCAGTGCCGAGCGCGCACAGTCCCGCCACTATGGACGCGCCCGCGCCGCCGCTGGATCCGCCGGACGTGCGCTCGGTGTTCCACGGGTTGCGGCAGGGATCGCCAAGCCGATTCTCGTTCGCGCCCAGAAGACCGAACTCTGGCGTGTTCGTCTTGCCCAACATCACCGCGCCGGCGTCCAGCGCCTTCTGGACACAGGTGGCGTTCGCGTCCGGCACCCTGTCCTTGAACGCGAGAGAGCCGCCGGTCGTGCGGACGCCCGCAGTCATCTGGAGGTCCTTTATCGAAACGGGTAGGCCGTGAAGCGCGCCCAGGCTTTCGCCTCTCGCGGTGGCTTCGTCCGCCTTCCTGGCCTGGTCGAACGCTATTTCCGGCGTGGGAGTCAGGTAGGAGTTGAGTTGTCCGTCCAGCCTATCCATGCGGGACAGGTACAACTCGGTGAGTTCGACAGAACTTATCTGCTTGTCCGCTATCAGTCCCACCAGTTCGTGCGCGGGCGTGAATGCGAGGTTGTCATCGTTGTTGGGCATTGCGAGTCTCCTAACATCAGTGTGAATCATCGAATCATTTGCAGGTCCAAGTCTATGGGAACTCGCGCCCAGTTGCGGTCAGCGGTCAAGACCGGCGAATTTCTGATCAGTCCTAAAGCGAGGCACGCTCTGTCTCCGAGAGATAGACCTTGCTCTCGAGTCACTGGTCTGAGTAGTCCGGCTACATAAGCGGACTCTTCGTCGAATGGTACAGCAAGCACGGGCAGCCTGTTGATAGTTCGGCGTATTTCGACTTCCTCAAATCCTTCTTCCGCCAGTTTAGCGATGACTTCGGACAGATTCACCGAACTAACCACTGACTGCGCCATCATGTCCCCAACGATAGATGCGCCAGGCTCAGATCTGAGATAAGCCAAGATAGCTGAAGCGTCCAGCACTGTGGTTGGGCCGGTCATTCCAGATTGGCCTCTGCCCTGCGTTCAGCTATCAGTTCCGAAACCAAGTCGCGATCCGGCGAAACATATTTTTCGTAAATCTCACGCGCCTTCTTCAGTCCATGCTTAGCGCTGAACAATCGCAACTCGCCATCCTCTACTATAAGCATGACCCCATCTCCCGGATTCATACCCAATTCGTGTCGGTATTTGGGGGGGATGGTTATTCTACCGTTCTTATCCATCTCAACCATCATGAGGGACTACCTCCGAGACTACAGAGCCATTATACCACTCATGCGTATCTTTGCCGCCCGCTCGCAATCAACCCAAACCGAGTGTGGTATCATCCGCCGAAAAGTAAACTAAATCAGCTACGAGAGGAATCACCGATGAAGATAACCAACATCGAGACATTTATCGTTGACGCGGGCTGGCGGCCCTGGATGTTCGTCAAGGTGGAGACCGACGAGGGTATAACCGGCTGGGGCGAGTGCAGCGACGGCAGGTCGCCCCACGGCATCGAGGGAACCATCCGGGACATGAAACCGCTGCTCATCGGCAAGGACCCTAGGGCATTCGAGATGCGCTTCCAGGATATGTATCGCATAACCCGCCAGAGCCCGGGTGGAATCGCGGCTAAGGCCATAGCCGGTCTGGACTGCGCCTTCATTGACATCAAGGCCAAGGCGCTGGGCATTTCAGTTGTCGAACTTTTCGGCGGACCGACGCGCGAGAAGGTTCGCGTCTATTGGTCCCACTGCGGAAGCTCCCGCATCCGCCATCACGACATTCTGGGCACACCGCCGATAGACTCATGGGAAGCCGTGACGAATCTGGGACACGAGGTCAAGGAACGCGGATTCACCGCGCTCAAGACCAACATATTGATGCCCGGAGAGGACGCCACGTTCGGAGGCGGATTCAGCGGTGGCGTTGGCTCCACCGACCAGTACGCTCCCAAGTGGCTCGTGCCTCACATAGAGAAGTTGATCGGCGCCTTCCGCGACGCCGTGGGGGATGATATTGACATCAACCTAGACCTCAACTTTCACTTCAAGACCGAGGGCGCGCTCAGAATCGCCAAGGTCCTCGAGCAGTTCGATATGCTCTGGCTCGAAATAGATATGTACGAGCCCAAGAGCTTGCGCCAGATAAAGGACTCTACCTCCACGCGCATTTGTACCGGCGAGAACCTCTTCTATATGCGCGACTTCATCCCGTATTTCGAAAACCACTCGGCGGATATGTTTATGATTGACGTGCCCTGGAATGGGTTCAGCCAGTCCAAGAAGGTCGGCGACCTGGCCGAGGTGTATCAGCACAACGTCGCGCCCCATAACTACTATAGTCACCTGTCCAGCTTCGTCAGCGCCAGCCTGTGCGCCACATTGCCCAACGTACGCATAATGGAGATTGACATTGACGACATTCCTTGGAAGGACGAGTTGACGACCGCCGTACCCGAAATCATAGACGGCTACATGACCGTGCCCACTGGCCCAGGTTGGGGCGTGGATATAAACGAGGAAGTGGCGCTCGCTCATCCATGGGACGAAAACAGCCTCGCCGTCGGAACGGGAGGCTATAAGGTCCCGCAGCGTTAGCGCGTACTCAAGACGGGTGGGGATGGGCAGGTATCGGAGACTCAAGCCCGACGCCTGCCCGGTCTCGGCGATTTTGGCGACCGGCGCTACGGGGCCTGAAGCTGATCACCGACTTGGCGATACACTTCCTTCTTCACAGCGAGGAGATGGACTTGACCAGAATTGACGGGCGGAAAAGAGACCAGATTCGTCCTACCTCGATTGAGACTGGCGTACAGAGTTACGCCGAGGGCTCGACCCTGATCACCATGGGGGACACCCGGGTCCTGTGCGCGGTGAGCGTCGAGGAAAAGGCGCCGCGCTTTCTAAGAGGATCAGGACGCGGCTGGGTGACGGCGGAGTACGCGATGCTGCCCAGGTCCACTCTGACTAGAACAAGGCGCGAGACCACGCCCAGAGGGCGCACCCAGGAGATACAGCGCCTCATAGGACGGTCGCTGCGCGCCGCGGTGGACATGAACAGACTGGGCGAACGGACTCTCAGGGTTGACTGCGATGTTCTTCAGGCGGATGGCGGCACTCGCACGGCGGCCGTCACAGGCGCGTATGTCGCGCTGTACCAGGCTCTCGCCGCTATGAGGGACAACGGCGGTCTCGATGATATACCGGTGAAACTGGGAGTGGCCGCGGTCAGCGTCGGCGTAGTGGGTGGCGAGACGGTCCTGGATCTCTGCTACGAGGAAGACCACCGCGCCGAAGTGGACTTCAACGTGGTGATGACCGACGCGGGTGAGTTCATAGAATTGCAGGGGACCGCCGAGGACGGAAGTTTC
>JAAXHY010000040.1 GCA_012270665.1 Dehalococcoidia bacterium | reverse complement strand
CCAGCGTCGAAGCTACGAAAAGATTCTCACGCCGTCTGTGCGTCTGTGTTATAAATAACGATTTATATATATGTTCTGAATTCATGCCGTAATTGTAGCATAGAATGGAGTATCTATGTAGTGGTGGGCGAAACAACGGGAGGGCCTAGTTTCGCTTCTTTCCCAGCCAGGCGGTGAATTCATCCGCGTCCATGCAGTTCAGGATGTCGGCCGGCTCGCACCATCCGCGCCTGGCCAGGGCTACGCCGTACTCCATGTTGCCCAGTCCCTCGGTGGTGTGAGCGTCGGTGTTGATGACCAGAGAGGCTCCCAGTTCGCGCGCTCGGCTGATATGAGCGTCTTTGAGGTCGAGACGCTCAAGAGATCCGTTTATCTCCAGCGCCGTTCCGGTGTCGGCGGCGGCCCTGAAGATGGCGTCGTAGTCGGCGTCCACCGGGCGGCGTTCGCCTATCAGCCGGGTGGAGAGGTGGCCGATGGCTGACACGCGCGGATTTCGCATCGCCTTGATTATCCGTTCCGTCATGGTCGCGGAGTCCTGAGACATCGCGCTATGCACCGACCCAACTACCCAGTCCAGATTGTCCAGGACCTCGTCGGAGTAGTCCAGGCTGCCGTCGGCGCGAATGTCCATCTCGGTGCCGCGCAGAATCCGTATGCCGCCGATGTCGGATTCGAGTTCCTTCAGCCGTTTGCCGTGCCTCTCGAGGCGTTCTACGCTCAAACCGTTGGCAATCCCCCTTCCTACGGAGTGGTCGGTAACGGCGATGTACTCAAGCCCGCGCGCCTTCGCCTCCAGGATCATCTCTTCCATCGTATCTCGACCGTCGCTCCAGTCGGTGTGGGTATGAAGGTCGCCCTTGATGTCGGACAATTCCACCAGACGCGGGATGCCGCCATTCCGCGCCAACTCGACCTCTGCCCCGCCCTGCCTCAATTCGGGCGGTATGTACTGAAGGCCAAGCCTCTGATAGAGCATTTCTTCGGTGGGATGTGTCTCAAGCGACCCGGACTCGACATCCTTCAGGCCGTATTCGTTGAGGGACAGCCCCAGGCCAGTCGCTATCTCTCTGAGCCTGACGTTGTGATGTAGATTTCCGGTGAAGTACTGGAGCATCGCGCCGAGATGCTGAGGCTCGCACACACGCAGATCAACCTGCATCCCGGATTCCAAGACGACCGAGGTCTTCTTCTCGCCATGTCCCAGGACATTGGCCACACCATCCATGCCTGCCATCGCGTCCATCGCGCCTGACGGGTCGGATGTTACGCAAACCAGGTCCAGATCGCCCACCGTCTCCTCGAACCGGCGCAAGCTGCCGCAGACTACAAGTTCTGAGACGCCATCACAGTTCTCGCGGAGATAGGTGGCTACCCGCCTGGAAATATCCATAGCCCTCGCAATCGGGAACCTGTCGCTCCTAGACTTGGCGAACTGAATGGCCCGACCGATGTTCTCCGCGCTCTTCTTGCCCATTCGCGGAAGCGACGCTACCCTGCCGTCCTCTACCGCCGCCTCAAGCGCATCCACAGACGTGACGTCGAGCTCCTTCCACAGTCGGACGACGGTCTTGGGGCCAAGTCCAGGTATCTCTATCAGGTCCAGAACGCCATCGGGAAACTCGTCCTTCAGCCGCTCCAGGTAGGACATCTTTCCGGTGGTGACAAGCTCGGTTATCTTATTGGAGATGGCCTTGCCAACGCCTGGGATCTCGGTCAGGTCTTCGCCCTCGGCCACCATCGCGTCCATATCGCGGGGAAAACGTTCGATGGTGCGTTCCGCCCGCTGATAAGCGCGAACGGTGAAGGACTTTTCGCCCTTCATCTGGAGCAGGCTGACAATCGTTCCGAAGCGTTCGGCGATTTCGCTGTTGGTCAACCTCTACCTCCCATGGCAGCGCTTGTACTTGTTGCCGCTTCCGCAGGGGCAGGGCTGATTCCGGCCCACTTTCCCCGAGCTGACCGCCTGATCCTGACGCCTTCCACCGCCCGCTCTCCCCATAATCGTCTCCCGCGCCGGTCTGCGAGCCGCCGCCCGCCCCCGGCCTCGGTTCGCCGCCCCATTCCGCGCGCCGTTCCTCTGCTGTCCGTTTGGTGGACTCCCATCCAGCGCATCCTGCAACCTGTAAACCGAGTGAGCTATGTCGCTCTGTATCTTGTACTGAAGACTCTGGAACTGCTCCATGCCCTCCTTTTTGTACATGACGAGCGGGTCGCGCTGACCATAGGCGTATAGTCCGATGCCCTGACGCAGATTCTCCATGGAGGTGAGATGATGAACCCAGTTCGCATCCACGGAGCGCAACATCAGCCAGCGCTCGATGTCGCGCATCGTCTCTTCGCCGACCGACGCCTCCATCTGGTCGTAAACCTGCTCAGCGTGAGCCAGAAGCCTGTCCTCGATGCCGTCTATGCCCAGGTTCATCAATTGCTCATGGTCGTACAGATCCTCTGGAGGCGGCAGAACCGTCCCCACTTCAGACAGGAATGCGTCAGCGTCCCAACTCGCGGGCCTTCCATCTCCCAGGGACGACTGCACTATCTCGCTGAGCTGCGCTCCCACCATCTCCTGTATGTTCGCCTTCAGGTCGGCTCCGGCCAGTATCTTGTTCCTTTCGCTATATATGACGTCCCGATGTGTATTCACCACATCGTCATACTCCACAAGGTGCTTCCTCATATCGAAGTGGTGGGCTTCGACCTTGGTCTGGGCGTTTTCTATGGACTTGTTCACCATGCCGTTCTCTATGGGAACATCGTCATCAATGCCCGCCCAGTCCATGACCGACTTAATCCTGTCGCCTCCGAAGCGTCGAATCAGGTCATCGTCGAGCGCTACGAAGAATTGCGTCTTGCCCGGATCGCCCTGGCGTCCCGACCGTCCACGAAGCTGGTTATCAATGCGGCGCGCCTCATG
>JAAXHY010000566.1 GCA_012270665.1 Dehalococcoidia bacterium | reverse complement strand
CCCTCCCACCTCCGACTTGTGATGCCCGGTGGTGTAGTGGCAGCACAGGGGCCTTTGGAGCCTCTGACCCAGGTTCGAATCCTGGCCGGGCAGCCAGACTTTCCACTCCGTCCAATCTGCTGAACACCCTGTGAAGCGTCGCCACACTCGGTGTCCGGTCCCGACTGAATCCCAGAGACCGAGACATCGCCGGGCCGTGGTCGCGTCCCCACTGGCTGATCGCGTACAGACTCCGCGCTCCGCGCATCATCGCGCAGACCGCCAGTGTCAAAATGGCTCCTATTGGGTGTCGTCTTCCATGCCTGACGCGGGGACCGGTAAAGTCTCTCTCAATGTCATGGCCTCTGTCTCTCCTCTGAGTTTTGACCATGATCATGTCCTCTCGCAGATAATGAAAAGACCCTGGGATGGAGACATTCATTCGTTGACGATGCTGTGGCCTTGTGCTAACTTTGGCCCACATTTTAACTTGCGCGTCGAGGCGCTGCCTCGTGAAAGGAGCGTTAATCTATGCCCCAAACCAGAGAGGCCGCAATAGTCGGCATCCACGAATACCCGCTCAGGGTCGTCGGCCCGGGAGTAAGCGCGCTCCAGATCAAGGCCGCCTCAGCCGCCCGCGCGTTGGAGGACGCAGGGCTTACATGGAGTGACGTGGACGCCGTTTACGACACCGGCAGCCACCAGAGCATCGGCGGGCTTGGAATCTCGGAGTACTTTGGCATCAAGCCCAAGCTGATAGACAACACGGCGGTTGGCGGAACTTCCTATGAGTTTCAGGCCAACCACGCGGCCACGATGATAGCCGCCGGCAAGTGTGACGTAGCGTTGCTGACTTATGGTTCAACGGCGCACTCCGACAGGCGCGCCATCGGCACGGGCGGCGCGGTCGGCGCAGGCGCGGCGAATCCTCAGACCAACATGGAGTCATCCTGGGGACAGACGCTCATCGCCAATTATGCGATGGTCAAGAACCGCCATATGTACCAGTATGGCACCACCAGCGAGCAGTTCGCGCACATATCCATCGCCACGCGCAAGCACGCGATGCGAAACCCGGAGGCGGTCAAGGCGATGACGGATCTGGAGTTCGTCGGTGTGCGGGAGCTTACCGTTGAGGATGTCGTCGAATCGCGGATGATAGCGTGGCCATTGCGCCTGCTGGAGTGCTGCATGATTTCGGATGGCGGCGGCGCGGTGGTCATAGCGTCCAAAGAAGTCGCCGCGAACTGCGCGAAGAAGCCGGTGTGGATAATTGGCGGCGGCGAGGCCACCAAGTATAGGGAGAACGGTGGCGACATCACGGTCAGCGCGGGCGCGCAGTCCGGACCAAGAGCTTTCGCCGACGCGGGCGTTACGCCGGACGAGATTGACGTTCTGATGGCCTATGACTCGTTCAGCATCACAGTGATGTGCATGATCGAGGATCTCGGCTTCTGTAAGAAGGGCGAGGGTGGTGAGTACGTCGCGCAGGGGCACCTCGTGTTCGACGACCCGCGCAAGCCCGCGATGAACACCGACGGCGGAGGGCTGTCATCGAACCACCCCGGTGAGAGGGGAATCTACTTGCTCATCGAGGCGGCGCGGCAGATCAGGGGTGAATCCACTTCACAGGTGGACGACGCACAACTCGCGGTCGCGGTTGGAAACGGCGGACAGCTTGGGTCGAGACACGCCACGGGCGTCACGATATTAGCGGCGGACTAGTGAGAATTGCTGAAAGAGCCGATACCCGGGCCATACTCATAGAGATAGATTCCCACATTCGCGGGAATGACAGAAGAAGGAACGGAGAACAATAAAATGACTGAACAGGTTCTCAGGCCCCAGCCGCGCTTCCCGGAGCAGGATACAGAGCCGTTCTGGGAAGCAACCAAGCGGCGCGAACTGACCTACCAGACCTGTGACGACTGCGACGA
>JAAXHY010000219.1 GCA_012270665.1 Dehalococcoidia bacterium | reverse complement strand
CGCGGGAGGCGTCGGCGCGGTTCTGGAGGATGCTCCGGACTTCTGGAGTGGCGTCGTCACTTTCGCTGGCGCGGTTGGAGAGAGATTTGTCGGGAGACAGGATGACGAGGCGGACAGTATCGGTGTCGGGAATTTCGCCGGAGTTCCGGGGGAAGATGATGATGTCGGGTCTGCGCCCGACGGCTTCTTTCATCACCTTTTCTATCTCTTCGGACACCTCGCGTTCGGTCATCGCGTCGGCGCGGTCGGTGGCGACTTTGTTCAGGTTCTCCTCTACGTGGAAGTAGTATCTATCGTCGCTGTGGTAGAGGTGGTAGAGTTCTCCGGTCATTTTGGTGAGGGCGTCGTTGTAATCGGAGACGCTGTGTTCCGGCTGAACGACTGCAAGGTGTATGCGGGCGGCGTCAATTCCCCTGACCGCGCCGCCCGGGGCACTACCGAGGACTATAGCGCGGGCCAAGCGCCTGGATAAACCTCCGAACTTGCCGAATCTCTGTAAAGAGTGGTCTATCATATCGGTCCTGGAGCCGTCGCTGTCGGCTTCGGATAGGACCGGTCTCCACTGGTCTCCGAGTATGCTGATGAATTCGCCGCTCAATCCGGGATCGTCCAGGGGGAGATTGGCAGGCATTATGAGCGGTGAGGTATCTCCGGCCAGATAGAGACGACTGACACAGTGCGCCAACATACGCAGCACGCCTCGGGTGCGCTGGAAGCGGTGGATGGCGGACCAATCGGAGTAGAGGCGGTCGAAGATTTCGGGGTGTATGGGATAGCAGTCTTTCATACGCTCGAGGTAGTTCTGTTCACCGGCTTCCTGTGGATAGTCGCCGCGCGACCTGCTGTATCTCTTGGAGAATGCCTCGCAGGTCCTGTCCCGTTCGGCCTGGTCAATATCGGTTCCGAAAAGCCGACGGCGTACAACCTCGAACGCTTCATGGACTTCCAGGGGTTCCCAGATGGCCTCGATACGCCCAAGGATACTGTCCAGTCTGCTGAGGGCGTAGAGTCCCGCGTCTCCTCCGGCTTCCGCGGCGCTCTCGGGGAGAGTCACGACGAGGGCGACCTGTCTGCTTCCGCTGACGGATTCGGTGAGATTCTGAATGAAGGTGTATATGTTGTCCTGGGCGTCGCCGGCGTTTCTTACGTAGGCGACCAGTTCGTCAATCAGGATCACGCATGGTCCGACATGTTGGAACAGTTGTCTAAGCTGATTCCCGCCGGGCGCCAAGCCCTGTCTCGCCGCATCCCCAATTATCTCGTAGGCATCCTGCCCGCCCAATTGGTATGCCATCTGGCCCCAGAGTGTATTGAGCGGATCGCCAGTCTCTTTGGTGGTATCGGTGTCGGTGGTGGCGAGGGAGGTGCCGACCAATACAGCCACGCTGGCTTCCATTCCGAGTTCGGGGTCAAGTCCGGCTTCCTCAACGATGGCACGAATCTTTGAACTGGTCTGTTCCGAGTCGCGGCCTTGTACGGGGTTGGTCAGCGCGCCGATATTGTTGACGAGGTGATAAAGGGCTATAAGGCTGTGGGTCTTGCCTCCACCGAATCCGGTTTTGGTCTGTATCACCGGATCGCCGCCGTTACCGGCGAGACGCTTGAGAGTGTTGAGAAGCAGAGTTCTGATGCCGGGAGTGATGTAGGTGTGATTAAAGAAACTGACTGGATTTCCGTACTGTGTGGCGTCGGCTTCTCCATCGCGCACCCGCTGGAGATTGGCGGCGAACTCAGACTCCTGGAAAGTTCCGAGTGAAACGTCCGAATTAGGCTGTATCACATCTCGCCAAGGAGTAAGGTCGCTGGAAGAGCGGGACCGGGGCTGAGAAGACTCTTTCTCAGGATCGGGGTCCGACGCGAGTTTGGCTTCGGTAGGAGTCACATCGGTCTGATCTGAACCGCTGAAAAGCCGCTCTCTTATATCTTCAACGGCCCGCTTTTCCTCAGGCGCGTTGATCTTACCCAACACATCGGCTATGTGGAACAAGTGCGCCTGTGTGAATTCGGTATCTACGTCTTGCGTACCGGGATGAGACACCTTGTCTCGCGCCTCCTTTATGAGCCAGGAGGCATTCTGAACAGTCTGGCCTCCGTTGGCAAATTGACGCGAGAAAACATCGCGCCAGTTTCTGCCTATGAGGTTGGGGAAATCGTTAATGTCTATTGACGCCTTCAGGTCGTTGCCGTTCCGAGTCATATTTTGTTCAAACTGCATCGCCTGGTTGGGATTCAGCGAATACCTGATAGCATCTTCGGCGCTCTTACCCGGCACTCTTTTCAGACATCGAACGATGAATGGCCGCATAGCGTCGCGGTATATGTCCAGCGCTTCGGTTAGGGCTTCCTTGTTGGGTCTGTTGACTGTGGTCATCGGATTTCTCCATGCCAGAACGGGAATCGCACGACTGTCAGTATAACGCATAGCTGTGTGAAAACACTGCCGACTCTCCGTTCGTGTGTTAGAATCGGCAGAATCTTCCGCAATCAATTCAGCCTGCAATGGGAGGTGGCCAGTGTTCGAGAATGGCGCAAACGGAGTTACCGGACCGCTCAAGGGCGTAAGGGTGCTGGACTGGACCATGTGGCAGTTCGGCCCGATGTCGGCGGCGATGATGGGCGACATGGGGGCGGATGTAATCAAGATAGAGGCGCTGGACGGGGACGCGGGCCGCGCGGTAGCCAGGGCGTCGACGCTGACGCCGACCCTGCCCGGAGGCCGGAACGCCTATTTCGAGGCGAATAACCGCAACAAGCGCGGCATCGCCGTGAATCTCAAGACGGACGAGGGCCGGGAGATAGTCCATAAGCTGGCCAAGACGGCGGACGTGTTCGTAGAGAATTTCCGGCAGGGCGTCGCGGAGCGGCTGGACGTGGGTTATGAGACTCTGAAGAAGATAAACCCGATGATCATATACGGGTCGGCTACGGGATACGGCCCGAACGGGCCGGACTCCGCGCTTCCGTCGTTCGACGGCTGCGGACAGGCGCGCGGCGGCCTGATGATCTCTGCCACTCCGGCGGGCGCCGATGAGCCGGTGCGGGTGTCTCAGGGAGTGTCCGACCAGATGGGCGCGATCATGTTGTGCCAGGGAGTGCTGGCCGCGCTCGTGGCGAGGCACGTGCAGGGAATCGGCCAGAAGGTGGACGCATCGCACCTGAGCGCGAATATGTGGCTCCAGGGCATGGGGATGAGCATGAGCCTGATCATGGGCGGCGACCGGTTCGGCGCCTATGACCGAAAGTCGGCGTGGAATGTGCTCGCCAACCTGTACAAGTGCAAGGACGGCAGGTGGATACAGCTCATGCACCTCCAGCCTGACCGCTATTGGGAGTCGTTCATGACCGCGCTGGGCCTGCCTGAGATCGTGGACCATCCCAAGTACGCCACGATGCAGGCGCGGTCGGAGAACCGGGAGGAGCTCGTCAGGATAATGGACGAGCAGTTCCTGACTCGCACATCTTCGGAGTGGGACACTCACTTCCGAGCGACCGGGGATTTCATCTACGCGAGAGTGCAGTCCACCGACGAACTGGTGGACGATCCGCAAGTGATTGCGAACGAGTATATCACGACGTTCGACCACCCGGTGATCGGCCCGATCAAGATGTGCAACCATCCGAACATATACAGCGAGACGCCGGCCGGCATATACAGGGAAGCGCCGGAGCTCGGCCAGCACACCGAGGAGATCCTGATTGACGAACTGGGCTACAGTTGGGAGGACATAACGGCATTGCAGGGCAAGGGCGTTATACTTTAGATGACATTCAGCAATACGGATTGACGCGCTATGAGTTACAAATACGACATCGTCCTTTACTGGAGTGAAGAGCGCGAGACCTTCTTTGCAAAAGTCCCTGACCTTCTAGGCTGCAAGGCCGACGGCCCTACCTACGAAGCCGCGCTGAGCGCGGTTCAAGTCGCCATGGACGAATGGATGGAGGCCGCCAAGGCGGTTGGACGTCCGTTCCCCGGCCGTTCGCGCGCCTCCGAACTTTCCGATGAGTTTTACCGTGTGGTCATGCCACCCGATAACCCGAATGCGGAGTTGGTGGAAAGAATCATCACCGTGGAGCCCGGCAAGCGATCCGGTCAGCCCTGCATCCGCGGGATGAGGATGACCGTCGACGACGTGCTGGGATACCTTGACGGAGGCATGACGGAGGAAGAGGTTCTTCAAGACTTTCCGTACCTGACCAGTGAGGACATAACAGCTTGCCGCGCCTTCGACGAAGTAAGAAAGCAACGCAGGTTCGCCTTGCCGTGATTCGTTTGATATTTGACGAAAACCTGTCACCCGGTCTTAAATACACGCTGCGCGACATCTATCCACAATCGCTTCATGCGCTCGACATTGGATTGGACGAGGTGGATGACCCCGCGATATGGAAGTACGCCAAAGATGTGGGATACATAATCGTTAGCAAGGACAAGGATTTCATTGAGATCAGCGACAGACTCGGACATCCTCCAAAAGTTGTCCGTCTCAAGTGTGGCAACTGCCCTACTTCCGAGGTGGAGGCGCTGCTCAGAGAGGAGTATGACAACATCCGGGCTCTCCATCGGGATGAAACAAGCGCTTCCATTGAAATAGGATAGCGTTCGGACTATCGGACACAAGCAACAGCATAGGAGAAGAAATGGCAGAGATTGACGGCGGGCGACTGTTCGCCAAGGCATTGAAGAGAGAAGGCGTAGATTACATCTTCACTCTTAACGGAGGTCACATATACAACCTCTACGAAGGTTGTGTGGCCGAGGGAATCAAGATCATAGACTTCCGGCATGAGCAGGTGGCCGCTCACGCCGCCGAAGGATGGGCGAAGGTAACGGGCAAGCCGGGCGTGGCGATAGTTACCGCTGGCCCGGGGGTCACCGACGCCGTAACCGGCATAGCGAACGCATTCCAGGCCCCCAGCCCGATGATACTGATCGGCGGCAACGCCGGAATCACCGACCACCTGCGCGGCGGACTCCAGGACTTCGACTCGGCGACCTTCCTCAAGCCGGTCACAAAATTCTCGGAGCAGGTCAAGCGCGTCGAGCGAATACCGGACTACGTTTCGATAGCGTTCAGACACGCGACGACGGGTGTACCTGGCCCGGCCTACCTAGAAATCCCGATTGACGTGGTGAACGGACAAACGGACGAGGACAGCGTCAGCTACCCGCAGTCGTACCGCACCGACGCCAAGGCATACGGCGACCCCGAATACGTCAGCCAGGTCTGCGACATCCTGATGCAGACCGAGAAGCCGATGATTCTGGCGGGCTCCGACGTCTGGTGGAATGACGCGGCTGAGGAGTTGCGCGAGTTCATCGAGATGATAGACTCGCCCGTGTTCCTGAACGCGATGGGGCGAGGCTCGATCCCATCCGACCACCCCAACCTGGGCAGTCTCGGGCGACGATACGGTCTCGTTCATTCCGACACTGTGATACTGCTCGGAACTCCGATTGACTTCAGGCTCGGCTACGGCTCGGACTATATGTTCCCGCAGAACCCCAAGCTGATCGAGATCATGATGGACGGCTCCAAGATAGGCCAGAACCGAGACATTGACGTGGGGGTAGTCGGGAACTCGAAGGCCGTGCTTCGCCAGATAATGGACGAACTGAAGGCCAGGGGCTACAAGTCGCCCGGCAAGGCGTGGGTCGAAGAGGTGATGACGGAGGACAAGACCCTCCAGGCCGCCGATGAGGAGATGCTCAACAGCGGCCAGACCCCTATCCACCCAATGCGACTGGTGAAGGAGGTCCGTGACTTCCTGGACTACGACGCCACGGTCATCGGCGACGGTGGCGACATCGTAACCTTCGCCGCCCGCGTGCTGAACATCAATGAGCCCGGCCACTGGCTGGACCCGGGACAGTTCGGATGCCTGGGCGCAGGTTCAGGCTTCGCGGCGGCGGCGCAATTGGCGAGACCCGACAAGCAGGTCTGCATCATCTACGGCGACGGCGGATTCGGTCTGACCGGATTCGACGTGGAGAGCTATGTCCGCCACAACCTGCCCATCGTCTCCATAGTGGGCAACAACGGCGCGTGGAACCA
>JAAXHY010000275.1 GCA_012270665.1 Dehalococcoidia bacterium | reverse complement strand
ACATGACATAGTAGCCGAAGGCCGCGCCCGCCATGAACGCCAGTAGGGTCGCCGGCACCAGGATGTACAGGTATCGCCGCTCCGTCCTGCTCAGGCCCGGAGCGGCGAACCTCACCACCTGGTACAGCACGAACGGAAGCGACGCGAACAACCCCACGAGCAGCGATGTCTTGAACGCGATGCTGATGAACTCGGTCAGCGTGGTATATACCGGCCCGCCGATGGGGATTTCCTCGAACTGCTTTGCGGGCCCCATCAGGAATTTAAGTATCTGCCTGTGGAAGATGAAAGCGACACCGGTGGTCAAGGCTACCGAAATTGCCGAGTACGTCAACCTGCTACGAAGCTCCAGCAGATGCGATTTGAGGGGAAGCGGCTCGTCGTTCATGGGGCCATGCGGCGCTCCGAGGCTTGAGTTTCCTCAGCGCTCTGCGGAACCCTCTCAGAATCCGGTGAGAACGCGACGGGGCCGTCATCTTCCGTCCGAGCCTCAGCTTGCGAATCATCGCTAACCGTCTCGGCGGGCTTCCGCTCCGCGCCGCGAGTCATACTGATAGTTTCTCCCCCGCTGACAACCTTGATGTCGTCGTCTTCCATAACGACGCGCGGCATCTCTGACGCCAGTCTGCGACCTTCTCCCACCATCCGCCCCAGGAAGCGCGCCGCGTCAATCATGCGCTCAGGACCAAGCACGATGAATGCGATAAGCGCCACCACCACGATTTCCAGAGGACCCGTCCCGATCACGATTCACTCCCCAACACGCTTTGCAAACGACAGTCCTTACACCTGTCATAGTAAGGGATTTGGTCGAGAGGCCGCAATTTGGGCTCTGCGCCCAAATTCACCAGAGATTCCAACAGATTACACAACGGTAGTCCAACGACGTTCAGGTAGCATCCAACTACCCTGATAACAGGGTCGAATGTATCGTCCTGGACGGCATAAGCTCCGGCTTTGTCAAACGGCTCCCGTCTCGCTATGTAGGCTTCGATGTCTTCGTCAGAGTAGTTCCGAGTGTAGATGTCCGAAGTTTCCACTTCGCACCGCAGTTGCCCGGAGCCAATGTCCGCCACCGCAATCCCTGTGACCACCTGGTGGCGACGGTTCCTGAGCCGCCGGAGCATATCCCGCGCATCTTCATCGGAGTTCGGCTTGCCCAGTATATCGTCGTCCAGCGCGACAACGGTGTCCGCGCTCACCAGCAAGCCGCCGCCGCTCCAACTCCTTTCACCGAGCTTGGCAATCGCCGAGCGTATGACGTACTTCTCCGCGGTTTCGCCCGCATACGGCCTCGGCTCCTCGCCACGGGAGCCTGAGATTGACACAGGATTCACCAGCGACTTGATAATCTCCCTCCGCCTCGGTGAGGAAGACAGTAGGGAAATTCCGTTGGAATCTGACAAGTTTCATTCGCTCCGAGAAACGGATGACAATCCGCCTCTACTGTGATTTCGACTCCAGGATAGTAACCGACTCCACGTGATACGTCTGCGGGAACATATCCACAGGCTGGACCACCTTGACTTCGTATCCGCCATTCACTAGCATATCCAGGTCGCGAGCCAGAGATGGCGGGTCGCAGGATACGTATGCGACCTTCTCCGGCTTCAGCCTCAGCAGAGACTCGATTGCCTGCGGATGGCAGCCCTTTCTCGGAGGATCCAGGATCACCGCATCCGGAGTTTCACCGAGGTTGCAAATCTCTATGAGGTTCACCAATGCCTCCTCCGTCCTGAGTTGAACGAACTCGACGTTGTTTAGGCCCTCGGCATTCAGCTTACCATCTTGGACTGCCGACGCCGATTCCTCTATGGCGATGGCTCGCGCCACATAAGGTGACAGTAAGATCGCAAAAACCCCAACACCCGCATATGCGTCCACCAAGACATCGCCCCCCTGGAGTCCCAATCCGTCGCGCACCAGACGAACCAGATTCTCAGCTTGCGCTGTGTTCACCTGGAAGAACGAAGGAGAGGCGACCCTGAGGTCACGCCCCATCATCCTCTCAGCATAGTGAGTCTGTCCGGACGGAATCCCGATGTCCGGATTCTGGAAAGTAGGCTGCGCCAGAAGGTCGCCCGTGTTCTTTCCCACACGCAGGGACATATTAGTCGTCTCGCCTGACTTGTCCTGAAATTCCGTTAATGCACTATTTATAACGTGGTCCATCAGCATACAATGTTCGATCCTGACAAACCTGCGAGTAATCCGATTCGAGAACCCCAACTGACCTCCTATACGAACCGTAAACCTCGCGTGGTTGCGATAGTAGTATTCGCTGGGAGCGGCGAGCGTGGACAGTACCTTCGCCTCGTTAAGCGAGTCGTAACGCCTGAGACAGGCCTGGATCGCTTCACGCTTGAGCTCGAGTTGAGCCGAATAGGTTACGTGTTGCCACTGGCAGCCGGAACACGGACCGCAGTATCCACACTTCGGTATTACACGATTCGGGGACGCCTCAAGAACCCTGGACACAATTCCCGACACGATATCCTTGCGCCGACGCCTATAACGGTAAATCCTGACCAGCGCTCGCTCGCCTGGGATTCCTCCTGCAACGTTTATGGCCCTGCCTTCAAACTCGGCCGTCGTGTCCCCAAGCTCTCCGAGTTCTCCAAGTTCAAGTTCAGCGAACTCGGCGGGCCTGTCTTCAAAGCGTGTGCGTTTCTTTCTTCTCTGCGCCAATCCTGCTGCAACCGCCATCCTGTCTTGGTGGACCATATCCATATGTTCGGGCAGATAAATATACCATACGAGAGTACATCGGCCCGCACAGAATGAGCCGCGCGGTCTCAAATCTGCTATTATCTTGACATCGACAGAGGGGGTAAAGATGCCAGTAACGCGCCGTCTTCCTGAATGGTTCAAAGTGCCGATGCCCGGCGGGCCGAACTATATGAGTCTGCGAGAGCAGTTCAGGTCGGAAGAGCTTCATACGGTGTGCGAAGAGGCGCAATGCCCCAATATCGGTGACTGCTGGGAGCGAGGCACCGCCACATTCATGATACTGGGTGACGTCTGCACGCGCGCCTGCGCCTACTGTGCCGTTACAACCGGCATACCCCAGGGACTCGACCTCCAGGAACCCATCCGGCTTGCTGAGACGGTCGAGCGACTCGGACTGAGATACGTAGTCATAACCTCTGTGAACAGGGATGACCTGCCGGACGGCGGGGCGTTCATCTTCGCCCAGTGCGTAAGGCAAATACGCAAGAGAGCGCCGGATTGCAAGGTGGAATTGCTTATTCCCGACTACCAGGGCAACTGGGACGCGCTCGCTTCCACGATGGAAGCCCGGCCGGACACCCTGAATCACAACATAGAGACCGTAAGGAGGGTCTTCAAACGGGTCCGGCCGCAGGGAGAGTACGATCAGTCGCTGGAACTCTTAAGGCGCGTCAAGGAGATGTCTCCCGGCGCAGTTACCAAGTCAGGAATGATGGTCGGCCTTGGGGAAACTTGGGACGAGATCGTCGAGACCATGCAAGATCTGCGGTCGGCGGACTGCGACCTGCTGACCATAGGTCAGTATCTCAGGCCGTCCCAGAAGCACGCGCCCATTGCCAAGTGGTACACACCTGCTGAATTTGACGAATTGCGGCAGGAGGGCGAGGCGCTGGGCTTCCATCACATCGCTTCAGGTCCACTGGTTAGAAGCTCTTACCACGCCGATGAGCAACACGAGGCCGCGACCCTCGGAGGGCTCACGCTGACGCCCGTTTGAACTTGCGACCTGGTTTAGTCCGAGGAAGGCAGTTTCCTGGGTTGCTGGACTTCCATCACCTCGCCATTGTATCGGAGGTCGCAGAGCCCTGCCCTGGTAACAAGAACTGACACTGAGCCGTCTTCAGATTGGTAGCGTCTGCCAAGGTTGATTGTCTGGACATCGTCGCCCGGAGCGTATCCATCGTCGAAACCCGCCCCGGCTCCTTTTTCCTGCAAGTCAATCTCACCATCCGACAATACACCGTCACCCCCCTTGGTAACGATCAATTCAGCTCCGGCTGGTGTAACGTACCTAGCGCCCGCCTTAATCATTCCTGCATACCTCGCGAACCTGGACTTGTATCCGGTGGACCCGGTCCTTGTGCAAGCCTGCGTTCACGCAAACCAAATGGTTCCGCACAAGTTTTCGTTTAAGCATAAAACAGACTATAAGGCGATATATTTGGGGTTGTCAAATGCGGTGGTGTCTCATAGACCAAGAACTGACGGAAGAAGCCGCGCAAGTCCTTCCCGACGAGAATGCGAAGGGGCCGAAGGACGGTTTGACCTTCGGCCCCTGAAATTAGCTTGAGTAGCGCTTACCGGTCTTACTTCCACCCCATGTTTCCGTCCTTGCGCGGTATGAGCGAGACTCTGTGCCCCTGAATACATTTATAGCGTTCCTCTCGAATCTCTCGTCGCTTGCCGCTCAGTGAAGACTGGTCCATCTGCGACTTGCAGAATGGGCAGGTTACCGCATAGACAACACGGTTGCGAATTCGGCGCAGGTGGGCATCAACAAGCGTCTCCTTGAGATTCGGGGAATCGCCAATGTACCTGAAAATGAATCTCCTAGCAGAACTCATTACGTTCTTTGCGCTGATAGGGGTGGGGGACACGTACTTGTAGTCCACGAACCCACACTGAATGCACTCTGGCTCGTTGTAGGTCATGATCAGACTCGCCTTACACCGAGGACAAGCCTGATGCGGGCGCGTCTGTACAACGGTTCTTGGCGCCGATGAAGTTACCACTTTCCAAAACTCCTCTCTGTCCCACCATCTATGCCAGCCTATTTCGAGACACTGGCATTTGCGGGCGCACTTGTACTAAGGTCTGACTGCATTATTGATTGCCAATCGGAGCCAGTCCGACGCTGGAACCCTAAACACTCATGCTGAGAGGGAGGCCCCACGCATGACTGAAAGTAATGATTAGAGCGCTCGTCCGAACCGGAACTCCAAAAGACGAGACGGCCAAGTCAAGATCAATTATAATTCCGCCGTGATAAAGGTTCGCAAGGTGGACAACAAGCTAATTTGAGCAATATTAGAGAATTTTGATAAGGAATTTCTTAACTAAGTACGAGAGATAGTAAAATTTTCAATGACGAGATTTAACCTTGGACATCTCCACTGCGGTTACGATAACAATAAATCTATGGCGACAAGCCGCGCATAAGACGAGCAGTTCAATTCGAGGCAGCTACATGGCCGGACCACTGGAAGGAATAAAGGTACTGGAGTTCACACAGATTATCGCCGGTCCGTTCGGCGGAATGATGTTGGCGGACATGGGCGCCGACGTAATCAAAGTGGAACCATTAGAAGGCGAACCCTGGCGTGTCGCGCTCGAGTTCATACCGGGCGAGTCCAAGACATATATGTCTCTCAACAGGGGCAAGCGGAGTCTCCCCTTGGACCTTACAAAGTCGGAAGCGGTTGAAATCGTCCACGAGATGATTCGCGAAATAGACGTTGTCGTCATCAACGCTCGACCCGACGTCCCGGACAAGCTGGGAATAGACTACGAGACCCTCTCTGCCATCAACCCGCGACTCATCTACTGCGACAACACGGCCTTCGGACGAAACGGCCCAGACAGCTACCGTCCCGGCTACGACCTGATCATCCAGGCCATGAGCGGGCTTATGGCGGCCGAGGGCAAGATCAGAGACGGAGTGCCCCAGCTAATCACTTCGACCGCGGTGGCGGACTTTGCCACTGGAATCGCGATTGCGTGGGGTGTGTGCGCCGCTCTCTTCCATAGGGAACGCACAGGACAGGGCCAGAAAGTCGAAACCACCCTCCTTGGAGCCGCTCTGGGCGTTCAGACAGGCAGCTTTATGGAGATAGACGCTTTCGACGCGGAACGCAGGGCTGAGTTTCTCGCGGTTCTGAACGCCCTGCGAGAATCGGGAGCTTCCTACGAAGAGATGCACAAGCAGTACGTTGAGATAGTCTCTCCCTGGAGGGGAGGCAACATATACTACCGCACCTATCAGGCCAGGGATGGGGCATTGGCGGTCGCCTGCCTGAGTGACCGCCTTAGAAAGCGAGTTGCCGACGTTCTGGGAATAGATGACCCACGGTTCAGCCCAGGATTCGATCCGTTCGATGAAGAAACGATTGCTCACTCTGAAGAGCTTGTCAAACAGGCGGAGAAACTCTTCAGGGAGAAAACGGTTGATGAATGGCTGGAGACATTTGACAGCGTCGGCGTGCCCGCCGGCCCAGTGCGATTCGTGCAGGAAATGCTGGATGACGAGCAGATCGAGGCCAACGGCCTCAGCGTGGAACTCGAACACACGCTGGCAGGCCCGGTAAAGATGGTGGGCCCGATTATAAGCATGAGCGAAACGCCACTTGAAGCCAGGTCCGCCTCCCCCGCGCTCGGAGAACACACCGACGAGATTCTGGCCTCCATGGGCTACTCACAGGACGAAATAGCCGCGCTGAAATCCGGCGGCGCAACACGCTGACCCCACTACCAGTAATTGCCAATTGAAAATTGATCACCAATTTGACCCTGTTCAAGACGCGATGCTATAGTCGAATACAGTGTTCAGAGTAAGTTCCCATTCATTTCCGTGAGGTACTTTCGTGCCAATCAACATAGTTGTCTGCGCAAAGCAAGTTGTGGATCCTGAGACTCCCGCGTCCGCATTCCGCATAGATCCCGAAACCAAAAGTGTGGCGCCTGCGGCAGGTATTCCACCCGTAATCAACGGTTTCGATGAAAACGCAGTCGAAGCCGCGCTTCAGCTCAAAGAGACCGATGGAGCGAATATCACGGTCATATCGGTCGGGAACGGTTTCGTCATGGATGTAATGAAAAAACCGCTCTCAATGGGCGCTGACGAGTTGATCCTGATTGACGACCCTCTCACTGCCGAACTCGACGCCTTCGCTACCGCGCAGGCGCTGGCTGAGGCCATCAAGAAGGTCGGCGATTTCGATCTGGTGCTCTGTGGAAGGCAGGCTTCCGACTGGGACAACTCGATGGTTCCTCTGGGAGTCGCTGAACTGCTCGGCCTTCCGTGCGTGACCATGGCTCAGAAAATAGAAACTCAGGATGGCGGAATCGTCGTCCAAAG
>JAAXHY010000304.1 GCA_012270665.1 Dehalococcoidia bacterium | reverse complement strand
GGCCACTACCATGCCGGGCTGAAGCCGGAAGCCAAGCTGGAAACGCAGGAGCAGTTCGCGAACGGCACGCTGCGCGTCATCGTCGCCACCAACGCCTTCGGCATGGGCATTGACAAACCGGACGTGCGGCTTGTCGTCCACGCGGACATACCGGGTTCGCTGGAGAACTACCTCCAGGAAGCCGGGCGTGCCGGGCGTGACCAGCAGCGCGCGCGATGCGTCCTGCTCTACACCCTCGAGGACGTGGAGCGACAGTTCGGTATGTCCGCCCGCTCACGTCTCACCAGGCATGAAATCCATGGCGTTCTCAGAGCGCTTCGCAACCTAGACAGAAAGAAGCGCGCGGGTGGGGAGGTGGTCGCCACCGCCGGCGAAATCCTGGGCGAAGACGAGGACAATGCCTTCCTGAGAGATTCCGCCACCGACGATAATCGGACGCGGACGGCGGTGGCGTGGCTGGAGGAGGCGGACCTGCTGACTCGTGAGGAGAACAGGGTGCAGGTGTTCCCCTCATCCCTCATGATAAGTTCAGTGCAAGATGCGCGTTCCAAGCTCAAAGATGTCCGGGAGGACTACCGCCGTGAGTTGCTGGCGATAACCCGCGCTCTGATAGAGGCCAACCCGGACGAGGGAATATCCACGGATGAGCTTATGACTGTCTCCGGCCTGAGCCCGGAGGGCGTGCGAAACGCGCTCTACAATCTGCAAGATCTGGGTATCGCCAGAAACGACACCGCGCTGACCGCGTTCCTACACAAGGGCGTACGGAATGGCTCCGAACAACGTTTCCAACAGGCAGCTGAACTGGAAAAGGCTCTCATTGACCTGCTGCGCGAGAGTGACCCGGATATGCGCAAAGGCGATACTTCCCCCTTGCATCTTCGGCTTGCCAACCAGCGGCTCAGGGAGGACGGATATTCCTATGCGCTGCCCGAACGCCTCAGACGCATAATCCGCAGCATCGCCGGCGATGGACGCGGCGAAAGCGGGGGCGGGGGAAGCCTCTCCGTGCGCGGACGGGATACGGAAACCATGTGGATTACCCTCCAGCGTGAGTGGAGAGATTTGGCGAGAACAGCTGAACTACGGCGAGCCGTGTCCCAACGGCTCCTCGAGCATCTTCTCTCGACTCTACCTACCGAAAGCCGTGGGACAGATCTGCTTGCCGAGACGACGCTCGGAAAACTTCTGAACGCGCTCAGTTCGGATATGATACTGCGGAGTAAGGTCGGAAATCCCGATAGACTCAAGATACTCATGGACCGTGCACTGCTATGGCTGCACGAGCAGGAGGTCATCAAGCTGAGCAAGGGAATGGCCGTGTTTCGTCCGGCTATGACCATCCATCTTAGCCCCGAGAGGCGCGGATTCGCCGCCGCCGACTTCGAGGCGCTCAAGATACATTACGACCAACAGACATTGCAGATACACGTCATGGACCAGTACGCCCAGCACGGCCTTGGCTCTATGGCGGACGCCCTTCGGCTATCCATGGACTACTTCAGTATGAGCCGTGAGGGCTTCCTGCGCCGCTGGCTGCCCGACAGGGACAGGGAGAGCTCACGCCAGACCACGCCTGAGTCCTGGCAAACCATCGTGGATAGCCTGAATAATCCAATTCAGCGCCGTATCGTGGCCGATGACAGGGAGAGGACGAATGTATTGGTCCTTGCGGGCCCCGGCTCCGGCAAGACGCGCGTGTTGGTGCATCGCATTGCATACCTGGTACGGGTCAGACGCGAAAAGCCCCGCTCCATTCTTGCCCTGACCTACAACCGACACGCCGCGGCCGAGATACGCCGCCGCCTGGCCGAACTAATCGGCGACGAGGCGCGCGGCGTGATAGTTCTCACCTGCCACGCCCTGGCTATGCGACTGGTGGGCGCGAGTTTCTCCGGACGCGCCAAGTCCCTGGACGACTCGGACTTCCTCGAAGTGATGCGGCAAGCGACGAAACTGCTGAGAGGCGAGGGACTGCCACCCGACGAAGCGGATGAGTTCAGAACAAGTTTGCTGGGCGGCTTCCGATGGATATTGGTGGATGAGTACCAGGACATTGGCGCAGACCAGTATGCGCTTATCTCCGCTCTAGCGGGCAGAACACTCTCTGAGGCGGACGACAAGCTCAGCCTCTTCGCCGTGGGCGACGACGATCAGAACATCTACGCATTCAACGGCTCGTCCGTTGAGTTCATCCGACGCTATGAGGAAGACTACCAGGCGAGGCCCACATACCTCATTCACAACTACCGCTCGACCGCGAACATCATCTCGACGGCTAACGCGATGATACAGCCAGCTTGCCAGCGTATGAAGACGGAACATCCAGTTGAGATTGATCGGGCGCGTATGAATGAACCTCCGGGCGGAGTCTGGTCCGAACTCGACCCTGTTTCACGCGGGCGAGTCCAGATCCTGCCCGCCGGAACAACCCCAATATCGCAAGCCCAAACGGTCGTCGCTGAGTTAAAACGGCTGTCCGGTCTCTCCCGTGACTGGGATTGGTCATCCTGCGCTGTTGTAGCGCGCGAATGGAGTTATCTGGATCCGGTGCGAAGCCTATGTGAACTGGAAGAGATTCCGGTTCAGCCAGCGAACGAGGAGTTCTTGAGCGTATGGCATCTGCGAGAGACTAAAGCCCTCCTGAACTGGCTGCGAATGAAAGATTCCCAGTTAGTCGCAAGTACTGACTTGAGCGAATGGGTTTCTACGCAGCCTAGAGGCCTCTGGATTGAATTGCTCGAAGAAGCAATAGACGAATACGCTCTGGACACCCGCGGGATGGAAATGTCGGTCGAACAATTCGGCGAATGGCTGGCCGAATGGTGCAGGGATGTACGTCGCCGACAGCATGGCCTGCTGCTGACGACAGCCCATAGAGCCAAGGGTCTGGAGTTCGATCACGTAGTTGTACTGGATGGAGGCTGGGACCGAGTTGGCCGCGGAGAGGATGCCGACGCCCCTCGTCGTCTTTACTATGTCGCCATGACACGCGCTAGGCAAACTCTCACCCTGGCCCGCCTGCCAGGATCACGGTCGCATCCGTTCCAAGACCCGCTGATGAACTCCTCATCAGTATTGTCACGTGAGCAGCCCATCGAACTTCCCAGAGCCGCCCCGGAACTCTTGCGGATCTACAAACGTCTCAGCCTTCGTGATGTATTTCTTAGCTTCGCCGGCTATCAGCGCCCCGGACGTCCGGTTCATCGAGCAATTGCCGCGCTCTCGCCCGGCGACAGGCTGAGGGTGAGAGTCAAGTTGAATCGCTGGGAACTTCTGAACTCGAACGGAACGGTCGTGGGAACACTCTCGCGCAACTTTGAGGCCCCCTCCGGTATGCGCTGCGCGTTTGCCACAGTCTTGTCCATCATCAAATGGGACAAAGAGAGTTCAGAATCGGAGTACCGCAGCCGTCTCCAATCCGACGATTGGGAAGTGGTCGTGCCGGAATTGGTGTTCGAGCCGGGTTCTTGAATATCGTTGGAGAAATGACGCTAAACATTTCACAACTGCGTTTAGGCGCAAGGTCTTCTCGTTTCTCTCTTCATACACTTCCACGCTCACATGTGCTACAATATACCCATCCAAAGACCGCCAACCAACAATCTATAACATAAATGCGGATCTATCGAAAGCGAAAAACAGGCACGGAGAAATTTCCCTCCAAAGCTAACGCTGGGTAAACTCTGGGCAACGCTGGATAAAAACCTTCCCAGCCCAACCCAGCGCCTCTCCTGTTAAACGCCCAGCTCAAACCCGACATAATATAAACTAACATATATGGAAAACAGTCCGATTCGCCAGGAGACCCCAATGCCCAAATTCGTTTTCATGCCCCCGCAGGACGACCTCAAGACGATGTTCGCCGCCCGCCTCGCCGACACCGTTCCCGATTACGAGGTCGCCACGCCCGAGACCGACGAGGAAGCCCTCGAGGCCATACGCGACGCCGACGCCGCCTGCGGATGGGTGCCGCCCGCCGCGCTCGCCGTCGCCGAGAATCTCCAGTGGCTGCACAACCCCGACGCCGGCCCATTCTACGGCTACTACTACGACGAACTCATCCGACACCCGCTAACCATAACCAACCCGCGCGGCATCTACTTCGACCACATCTCCCACCACATAATGATGTTCGTGTTCGCCCTATCGCGCGGCCTCCCCTGGTACGTCGACGCCCAGCGCAATCGCATATGGGACAAGGACGCCCGCAAGACCCCGTACATCTACCTCGGCGAAGCCACCGCTCTCATCAACGGCGTCGGCGGCATCGGACACGAGACAGCCCGCATCTGCCACCAGCTCGGCATGGACGTGATCGGCATCGAGCCGCGCCCCGAATACGACCTTCCCTACGTCGAATTCCGCGCGCCCGAAGAACTGGACGACGCGCTGCCCCGCGCCGACTTCGTCATAACCACCGTCCCGCACACCCCTGAGACCGAGGGAATGTTCAATGTAGACAGATTCAAGTTGATGAAAGAGACCGCCTACTTCATCAACATCGGGCGCGGCAAGGTATGCAAGATAGACGACCTCGCGGACGCAATCGAGTCGGGCGTGATAGCCGGCGCCGGCCTCGACGTGTTCGAGGAAGAGCCGCTCCCCTCCGACCACAAGCTATGGGGGCTCCCCAACGTACTGATGACCCCGCACGTAGCCGTCCGCGACGCCGAGAACATCCCCGAACGCCGCTTCCAGATAATCCTCGACAACGCCCGCCGCTTCCTCAACCACCAACCCCTCAACAACATAGTCGAAAAGGAGAAGTGGTACTGAGTCCATCTACTCCGGCGTGACGAACTCCCCTACCCAGCGGATGTTCTGAACGACCGGGCTTGCCCCCCGGTAGAACCTTCGGTCGGCGGTCCAATACTCGCAGTCCAGAATCTCCGCCAACGCCAAGTAGCGCGCGTCATACACCGCGCCCTGCCCGATCAAACTCGCCAACTCCAACGCTCTTGTATACAGTCCCGGCGGATGGTAGAACTCAACCCCCACGGACAACAATTCCTGCATGAGCTCTGCCGCCGCCTCTACCTCCAACTCACCTTGCGCTACCCGCCGGTGGAGAACATTGGCAACCTCGAAAGACATCAAGTAGGGCGCCGCAGGTTGGATATCCTCATCATTCCAGAACCGGACCAACGCGGTGGCCTCATCCGAATCATCCTCTTCAAGCGCCCACTTGACCGCCACACTCGCGTCAACAACGACAAACCCGCTCACTGCCAGCCATCCATTTCCTTCCCCCGGATGTCGCGGGCATCCCGCAGCAAGTCAACCGAGTTCCCGGCCAGCGGCTTGCCTTTGAACATCTCCCGCCGTAGTTTGACGAGTCGCTCAAAGGCTTGGCGGTCAAAGCCTCGACTGTCTGCTTGCCCGTCCCCGATCTCGCGTGCCTCACGCGGCAAGTCAACCGAGTTTCCGGGAAGCGGCTTGCCCTTGAATATCTCCTGCCGGAGTTCTGCAAATGACTCATGGTCAGACTTGACAAACGAAGACCCACTGGCCTCATCCCTTGTCAACTCCCTGTCTATCGCGCTCAGACAGTACCGCCGCACACTGACTCCCTTGAGAGCCGCCGCCGCCGCCAGCCGCCGTCGCGCCTCGGGATCTAGATCCAGAACCAGTTGATTATTCCCAACTTCCATTGCCGCCCCCTTCTCGATACGGTCACCTTCACGAGAGTAGCGCAACCTCCGAAAAGCCGTCAATCTCCCGTCTCACGGTTCACATCGGAGAAACCAGAATATATACTATCAGCGCTGTGGCCGGCTAACATTCATGGGCCGCGCTCTGTCAGGATATCAAGGGAGGTTTCGATAACTATGACAGGCAGAATCCCTACTGAACAGGAAGTAATCGGATACCTGGACTCGCTCTCCAACTGGGGAAGGTGGGGCGACGACGACCAGATGGGCACGCTCAACTTCCTCGGCCCCGACAAAGTAAAGCGCGCCGTGTCCCTGGTCGAGGAAGGAACTACCGTATCCTGCGCCCGAACCGTCATGTTCGAGCCGTCCCCCGACGTTCCGGTCCCGCCCGTCCACTTCATGGTCGAAAGCGGCGAGGGCTGGGCCACGGGCGACAAGGTGACCACCCGCGCGGCCCAGGGCGCGACCGACTTCTTCGGAATGGTCTTCCACGGCTATTCGATAACCCACGTTGACAGCCTCGCCCACTTCTTCTGGGACGGCAAGATGTACAACAACCAGCCCGCCCATCTCGTCGCCACCAACCTGGGCGCGACCGCCGAGTCCATCGAACTGACCAAGGACGGCATCGTGACCCGCGGCGTCCTGGTTGACGCGCCGATGGTCCGCGGGGTTGACTGGCTCGAAAGAGGCGAAGGCGTCATGCCCGAAGACATCCTCGCCGCCGAAGAGCGATGCGGCTTCACCATAGAAGAGGGCGACGTTCTGCTCGTCCGCACCGGCAACCTACATCGTAGAAACGTCGAGGGCCCCTGGAATCCGCGCGAGGCGGGCTCCACCGCCTGCCAAGCCGCCTGTCTGCCACTGTTCCACGAGCGCGGCATCGCCATGCTCGGCAGCGACACGGGCAACGACGTCATGCCCACCGGCTACCCCAACCTCACCAACCCGATCCACCAGGTCGGAATCGTCGGCATGGGCCTGTGGATTCTCGACAACGCCAACCTCGAAGAGTTGGCTCAGGCTTGCAGGGAGCGCAACCGCTGGGAGTTCATGCTCTCAATCGGCCCGCTGCGCCTGCACAACACAACCGGATCCCCCGTAAACCCCATAGCGATTTTCTGATGGCTGCGCTGATACCACACTCCCTGCCATCCGACGAGGTGCAGCGTCACCTCGCCGAGGGAGAGCGTGTGGTATCCAGCTTCGGTCCCTACCACGCCACCTCGCGTCGAGTGATTCTCGTGATACCGGCGAAATCGGGACTTCTGCTATCACCGGAAAGCGAAGAGACCCGCGTTTACGATCTGCCCTACACTTCCCTCGAGAGCATCAAGGAAGTAAAGACGACGGACCGCAAGAAGATGATTCTCGGCGCGTGTCTGAGCGGATTGGGGCTGGCAACCATTTTCGCATGGTATCTCATCCTCCCTATAATCGCGGTAGTGGGCGGCATCTTCATCATGCTCCAGGGAGCGACCGAAAGACCGGCCTACTACCAGTTGAAGGGACGCGGCATGGAGGGCGAAGACCTATACAGATGGCAGGTTATACACTACGGCGCCGGCAGTTTCATCGCGTCCATCAGTACCATGACGGGCGTGGAAACCGTCCGCGACTGAGTGTCACTCTCCGGACGCCTATCTACCCTCCGGCATCTCCAGGAGAGTCTTGATGACCCGCGCCACAAGATTGGAAGCCAGCCTCACCTTGTATCCATTGTCTGACATGGGAATCGCGCCTTCTAACGCGAGCATCCCAATGGCTTTCGCGTCAATCTCCCCTGCCCCTGCCCCGCGCAGCGCGTCTGAGGCCGCGCGCGCAAAGTAGGGCGTCGGCGCCACGCCACCCAGAACTATCCGGGCATCCCGAACAGCGCCGTCCACGATCTCCATGTGCCCGCACGCCGACACGAGCGCGAAGTCGTAAGCCTGCCGCTCCTTCGCCTTGAGATACAC
>JAAXHY010000115.1 GCA_012270665.1 Dehalococcoidia bacterium | reverse complement strand
ACTATCTCTTCGTTGCTCAAGAATTGGGATGACAAGGTTATCTCCTAGTTCAAAGAGTTGGCTGAATGGAAGCCGGAATCACTCGGCGAATATACCGTAACATCGCGGGACTAGAGGCTACAACTTGCGCTGTTCCTTAGGTATGGTGGGCAAGCGATTTGGTATAGTAGGCGAGCGATGAATGTGTTGCGAGAACTATCCCGGACTACGACATACTTACGACAGACGGAGGCGCAGATTGCCTGAATACGAATTCATACTGTACGAGACCAGGGGCCCGATACGGCTGATAACGCTGAACCGGCCTGAGACGCTGAACGCAATCACGGAGCCGATGGAGGCGGATCTTCACGACGCGCTGGACGTGGCGGAGGCGGATCCCGAGGCGAGAGTGATCATAATTCAGGGAGCGGGCAGGGCCTTCAGCTCGGGCTATGATATAGCTTCGTTCGGGGAGACGGACCCTGTATCCATGATTCCGAATGGGCAGAGCGCGGCGGACCATATGTCGCGTTGGTTTTACCATGACCGGAATATGCTCAAGAATCAGACGCATATCCTGGAGCTGTCGAAGCCGGTCATCGCGTGCGTGCATGGCTGGTGCATGGGAGGAGGGACGTGGCTGTCGCTGACGTGCGATATGACGTTCTGCTCGGAGGACGCGGTGTTCGCCCAGCCGGAGGTGCGTCAGATATCGAATACGAGCTTTCTGTGGGCTTTGATGGCAGGATACAAGAATGCGCTGAGATATTCACTGACAGGAGACCACATTGACGCGCGGGAGGCGTTCAGAATCGGTCTTGTAAACGAGGTATTCGCGGACAAGGACGCGATGATGAAGGAAGTGTTCCGACTGGCGGAGAGGATCTCGAAGATCAGCCCGGAGACGGTAGCGGCGAACAAGTATGTGGCGACGCTGGGCCTTGAGATGATGGGTCTGCGGAACGCGATAACGACGAACTGGCTGCTGTCGTCCATTGCTCATGCGTCGCAGAGGCCGGACTACAACCGGCGTGAGATGCTGGATGCGGCGATGGAGCGTGGGATGCGGGGATTTCTGGAGGTCCGGGACGGGCCTTTCATGCCGGAGCCGTTTGGGCCGCGGTCTGAGGAGCGGGGATAGGGAGGCAAGCCTTCCTTGACCGTCGTTTCTGGGCGAACCTATAATCTGTGCTAGTGTCGCGCGCTGGCGACCGGGGTAATTATGAGTCAAACCGCGTTTACAGTTCGGATCGAAGAATTAAAGCCTAAGGCGTTGTCCGCTCTGGAAGAGGTAGCGGACATCGAAGCCATTGACGACTGGCGAATCGCGTACTTGGGCAGGCGCGGGGAGTTGACCCAGATACTCCGGGGGCTGGGATCGCTGCCTGCGGAAGAACGACCGGCGGCCGGTGCCGCGGCGAATGCTCTCAGGCGAACACTCGAGGAGGCGATGTCCTCGAGAGAGGATGCGCTGAAGCGGGAAGCGTCGGAGTCCGCTGATGTCGAGGCTATTGACGTTACGCTGCCCGGCTGGCCGGTGCCGCGCGGGGGAATCCACCCAACAACCCGGATCGTGAGGGAGATCTGCGCCGCGTTCGCCTCGATGGGATTCAGCGTCGTGGAGGGGCCAGAAATCGAGTGGGACTACTACAATTTCGAGATGCTCAACATTCCCAAGGACCACCCTGCGCGAGATATGTGGGATACGCTCTGGATTGATTACGAGGATGAGAACGGCGAGCGTCCGATGCTGCTTAGGACGCACACGTCGCCCATGCAGGCGCGTATTATGGAAGCTACCGATCCTCCGGTGCGGGTGGTGGTTCCGGGGAAGTGTTATCGCTATGAGGCGACGGACCCAAGACACGAGTGGCACTTCTACCAGATAGAAGGGCTTGCGGTGGACCGGGGCATCACGATGACCGACCTCAAAGGCACGCTGTACGAGTTCGCGCGGCGAATTTTTGGTGTGGACCGCAAGGTGCGGTTCAGGTGCGATTACTTCCCGTTCGTGGAGCCGGGTGTGGATATGGCGATAGACTGCTTCCTGTGTGACGGTGGCGGATGTCGCGTGTGCGGCGATACGGGTTGGATAGAAATCATGGGGGCGGGGATGGTTCATCCGAAGGTGCTGGATGGTGTGGGGTACGACCCCAATATCTACACAGGCTTCGCGTTCGGAATGGGGCCGGAGAGGATTTCGATGCTGAAGCACGGCATCGAGGACATCCGGCTGTTCTACTCGAACGACCTGCGTTTTCTGCGCCAGTTTAGTTAGATCAAGCCGTCCGGCCGCTCATGGCATACACAGGGCGACCGGGCGGTCGCCCAAATTCGTTTTGTAGAAGCGCGGCAAGAGAGGAACAGATGTTAGTACCGATTTCATGGCTGAAGAAGTATGTGCCTGTCGCTGACACGCCTGACGAGCTGGCGCGCAAGCTCACTATGGCGGGGGTCGAGATTGGGGAAGTAGAGGTGATTGGCGGAGAGTGGGAGCCGGACAAGATCGTGGTGGGTCACGTGCTGGAAGTGAATCCTCATCCTAATGCGGACCGGCTAAAACTGCCGACAGTGGACATCGGAGGGGAGACCGCGACCGTCGTGTGCGGCGCGCCAAACGTTGCGGCGGGCCAGAAGATCGCGTTCGCCAAAGAGGGCGCGCGGATGTTCAGTCCACGCTCTGGGAAGGTGGAGACGCTGAAACGGGCGCGCATTCGGGGTGTGGAATCGGCGGGGATGGTGTGTTCGTCTTTAGAGCTCGGATTGGGGGAGGACCACGACGGGATTCTGGTGCTGGACGCGGGCGCGCCGGTGGGTACTCCACTCGGGGAATATCTGGGCGATGCGTTGCTGGATGCTGAGGTCACGTCGAACAGGCCGGACTGTCTGTCCATCCTGGGGATAGCGCATGAGGTGGCCGCAATCAACGGAGAGAGAGTGACCGAGCCCGACAGTTCGTATCCTGAAGAGGGGCGCGAGATCGAGGATATGGTCAATATCCAGATCGAGGATCCCGACCTGTGCTATCGCTACACGGCGAGCCTGATCACGGGGGTGAAGATCGGACCTTCGCCGTCGTGGATGCAGGACGCGCTGCTCAAGGCGGGTCAGCGTCCGATCAACAATGTGGTAGACATAACGAACTACGTGATGCTGGAATACGGTCAGCCGCTGCACGCATTCGACTTCGACAAGTGCAGAGACGATACGATCATCGTGAGGTCAGCGCGGGAAGGGGAGACGCTGACCACTCTGGACGGAGAGGCGCGCGAACTGAGGCCGCCGATGCTCACCATCTCCGACTCACGCGACCCGGTAGGCCTTGCCGGCGTGATGGGTGGGGCGAACTCTGAGATGACTGAGGAGACCAGCGCAGTACTGCTGGAGTCGGCGAGCTTCAATCCGGTGAATACGAGGCGAACTCGCGCGGCGCTTGGGATGCGGACGGACGCATCGGACAGATTTGAACGCGACATTCGGTCGGCGCTTGCGCCAGTGGGCCTTCGACGGGCGACCAAGCTCATCGTCGAGTTGTGCGGCGGGACTGCTGCCAAAGGGGTCATAGATCTCTATCCTGCGGAGGCAGATCGCGAGCCCCCGACCGTAAAGCTCAGTCGCTCGCGCATAAGGCAGGTGTTAGGCGTTGATTACCCAACTTCGCAGATAAAGCGGACGCTCGAGTCGCTTGGATTCGAGGAGGCCGAACAACCGGGCGGTCTGATAGACCTGATAGAGACCCTGGAGGCGAGACCGTCGTCGGAGCGGAGCGATACTTTCTGGTTGAAAGTCCCATACTGGCGCTCGGACATCTCCATCGAGGACGACCTGGTGGAGGAACTGGCGCGCGTCATCGGATATGACTCGATGCCCACGACGATGCTCTCCGGCTCGATACCACACTGGCAGCCGCAGCCCATGACCCAGCTGAAGGATACGGTTAGAGACCTGCTGGCCGCGGCCGGTATGCAGGAGACCATCTCGTACTCCCCTACGACCTTGCAGAACCTCGAAGCGGTGGATGCGCTAGATGAGTCGAATCCGCCTTTGCGCCTTGCAAACCCCCTGAGCAGAGAATGGGAATATATGAGGACCAGCCTGAGGTCGAACGTCCTGAATACGCTCTCTTACAACCGGCGGATAGCCCAGGGTGAGGGTATCCGTATATTCGAGGTCGGCCGGGTTTATATTCCCAAGCCGGAGGCGAAGGAACGGGATCTGCCCGAGGAGCGGGAGATGCTGGTAGGTGTGGTGTCCGGCCCACGGTTTGGAGCGTCCTGGATAGCTCAGGACGCGCAAATGGGGTTCTTCGATGCGAAGGGCACACTAGAGAGTCTGTTTTCCGCGCTGGGGATAGAAGTGGACTACGAACTGTCGGAAGACTCGATTCTTCAGCGCGGTCGCGCGGCTAGGTTGACGGCAGGCGGGGTAACGCTTGGAGTCATAGGTGAGGTGCAGGACAGGGTGCTGGAGAAGTTCGGCCTGGATGCGTATCCGGTGGCGATGTTCGAGATCAGCATGGACGCGCTGCTGTCGGCTGTCGGCGGCGTGAGCCTGACCTACGAAAGTTCCAGCCGCTACCCGGAGTCGTACCGCGACCTCGCGATTGTGGTGGACGAAGATGTGCCGGTGTCCGGTATCAGGGAGATCATAGAGCGACACGCGCTTGTGGTCCGGAGCGCGCCGTTCGACATTTATTCGGGCGAAGGGGTGCCCGAGGGACGTAAGTCGGTCGCGTTCCGGGTGGTGTTCCAGTCTGACCGAGGCACGCTGACATCTGAGCAGGTGGACCGCTTCCAGAACGACATACTTCGACAACTGAGCCGCAATCTGAACGCGGAGCTGCGGGGATAGACTAGCGCTGCGAGAGACTGAATTGGATTTTTCGTACCAGTACACTCCTGAACAGCAAGAATTCCGCCAGAGCGTATCTTGCTGGCTAGACCGGAATGTCCCCGGGAATGCCGGCTCGCTCTACGATACGACGGAAGACGTGTCTACTCTCGCTCAGATTACTCGCAAGATTGGAAGCGCGGGTTGGCTCGCGCCGTCCGAGCCGGTTGAATATGGTGGGGCTGATCTGTCTGCCGACTTGACCGTCGTGGTTTTGGAAGAGCTGAACCGTCGCGGCCTGCTTTCTCTGGTACAGGGTGAGGCGCAGGCTTTGAGGGTCGCTCTGTTTGGCTGGGGAAGCGAAGCTCAGCGGACGCGACTTGTTCGATCTCTGTCGAGAGGGGAACGGGCTGTTTGGCGGCATGACGTCTCCGTGTCGCGGCGCTTGGATGGGTCGGCCGCGCTGGATCACGATTCGGTTGGGCTGATCGCCACGCCGGACGCGGATGGGTACATAGTCAATGGGTCGGGTATGTTCCGGGGTCTTGGCGGCGCGCCCGATATACTGTGGATAGTCGCGCTGGTCGAGTCCCAGGATGCCGAGCCGCAGCCTGTATGCCTGCTTGTGGATGCCGCGTCCGGGGGCATTACGCTCACGCCTTCCAGAACGCTGTCCGCCATATCCGCGCGTTCGGTCCAGTTCGATGATGTGTGGGTACTGCGGACCGATGTGCTGGGGCAGGAGGGAGACGGTCATCGTGTCGTAGATACGCAGGTCTCGCTTGATCCGAATGCCGACCTGCCGGGTTGGGTGGAGACGGAGACGGACGCGCTGATTGATTACGCGCGTCACACACAATCCGGCGGTCGAACGCTTGGCGCGGACCCGATACGGGCGCGGGTATTGGTGGAGGCGTACATTGCGAGCCGGGTATCGCGTCTGCTCAGGATGCGAGCGTCGTGGGAACGAAGCCAGTACGGTCAGTCGGAGTGGGCCGATTCGCTGGCTTCGTTATGGCAAAGAGCGGCGGCGGCGGGTTTGTCTGATACGGCTCGTCAGGTCGTCGGGCCTCGCGCGCTGCTGTCGGCTGACGATCCACAGTCTGCGGACGCCGGGAGATTCGAGCGGCTGAGTAGGCGCGAGCTGGCTGAACGAGAAGCGGGCGATGAGGAACGGGAGGCGTTAGCGTCGGAGATTGGAATGGGGGAATGAGAATTCCGGTTGAACGCAGGTAGAGTCGTAGCTTCGACCGCCAGAGTACAACTGCCTATCTCCACTCTCTACCTCAGTACCCTGATACAATTAACAGGCCAACTGACACACGATATGCACTCTGGAGAAGGGCGATGGTAACATCTGAGGCCACCAACGAGATAAAGACAATGATCCGGGACTTGCTCAATGAACGCTTCGAGGATGAGTTCGAGTTCGGCCCCATAGTTGTAATGTCTCGTGTCGACGACGATGGTGAGGAGTACTTGCACTCGTACATCGTTTTTCATGGGGACCAGAGCAAGTTGGACCCAACGTGGACACTTAGGCTATCTGATTCTCTCTGGTCTCGGGCTTTGGAGCTTGGATATCCCGGAATACCGACACAGTTGTTCGTAGAGAAATCGGAGTGGCCGGAATTGGAGAAGATGCTGTCGTGAACCCTGCTGATCTTTTAGTAGTCGCAGATAGCCTGGCTGCTGGTGAAGGACTGGGGAGGCCCAGACAGGTCGAATTGCGGAGAGCCGTGAGCACAACCTACTACGCGTTGTTCCATACTCTAGCCAACAACTGCGCCGACCTTCTTGTCGGTCCGCGATCACCAAGTCAAACCAACCAAGCATGGAGACAAGCATATAGGGCGTTAGACCACGGAGAGGTCAAAAGGAAATGCACGCGGGGCCCAGGAAAGCCAATCTTGGATACACACTTCCCGCGCGCAATCAGAGACTTCGCCCGTCAGTTTGTGAAGATGCAGGAGATTCGCAACAAGGCCGACTACGACCCTCTTGAACCCTTCACACGGTCTGGCGTATTGCAATTCATTCAGGAAACTAAGGCAGCTATCGGAGACTTCGAGAGTATTCCTGTCAGAGACCGCCGGGCATTTGCCGTGTTTGTTCTATTCAAGCTCAGAAGGGACTAGTACAGCGTCCAGCTA
>JAAXHY010000492.1 GCA_012270665.1 Dehalococcoidia bacterium | reverse complement strand
TACTACGGCCCCCTGAACGATCTGTACGATCCGGAAGAGCTTCCGGTTGGACCCACATTCCTGAAAGTACCGGAAGGGGGGTCAATGCACAATACGGTGAGGTCGGAGTTTTGCACTCAGTATCTCGGACAGTCGGACGCGGACGTGGATCCCTATTTGCTGAACAACGTGGCAAAGGCGAACGACATAACCACTGAGGCGGGATGGCGTCAACTTCGAGCGTGGTACTTCGCGAATATCACGCTCGTGGACAGGATGGTGGGTACAATCATCGAGGCGCTGGAGCGCAACGGAGTGGCGGACAATACGGTTGTCGTGTTCACGAGCGAACATGGCGAGATGGGCGGCGACCACGGGATGCTGGAGAAACGCTCGATGTATGAGGAGTCGGCGCGGGTGCCACTGCTGATGCACGTCCCGTGGCTTTCGCAGGAGCAGACGACGCTGGAAGGCGCCGCGGGACATATTGACCTTGTACCGACACTGTTGGACCTGTCAGGCAACGAGATTCCGGGGCATCTTCAGGGTAAGAGTCTCACTCCTGTTCTGCGAGGAGAGCAGACGCTGGACGGCAACGATGTATTCATACAGTGGAACGGTGTAAGCGACATAGACGACCGACACCTGGGCAGCGCCGAGATCAACCTTCGCAATACTCAGCCGTGGCGAACCCTAGTCCGGGACGGATGGAAACTCGCGCTTTGCGCGACGGACCAGTGCGAGTTGTACGATCTGGAAAACGACCCCTACGAGGAAAACAACCTCTTCAACGATCCTGATCAGAAGGAGCGAATCAGGAACATGGCGGCGCGCATTCGGCTATGGCAGCACAAGAACGGAGACCACGCGCCGCTGCCGACGGTCTGAGGGCTTACCTGGTCGACGAAGTCGGAGTTACCTGGACGTATTGCCGTTTGACTTTTCTATCTCGGCAATACGTCTTTTCAAGGCTTCGTTCTCAGCGGATATCCCCGCGAACTTGGCTTCCATCTCGGCCACCACCTCGGCGACAGCTTTTTCCACCGCCTCGGCGACCATGGTCTCGCGTTCTCTTCTACGCCTTTCTCTCCATATGTCCAGAGCAATGCCCACTGAATCAGCCCCCTCGAATCTGAAGAATGTGATAGTGACTGCCGCTACTCCCGCTTGTATAACGCCCAGAAAGATAGCCATGATGGTTTCGACGACGCCATCGTGAAGAACATAATCAATCTGGTACCAAACCACCCATGTTGTTCCAATAATGAACAGAATGGTGAAATAGTATGAAAATCGAGGTCTATCTTCCTGTCGAACACTCCATATGGATTCTCTCGGGTGATTGCCTCGCAATGTCAATTGTGGATTCTCCCGGAGAACGCATAACTCATCCCGTCTCCTGAATCAGATTGATGTGATACGTACAATCCTATGATACCGACACCCCATCTTCAAGACCGAAGCTAGTCGGTTATATAATCGCCAAGAGCTCAATCACAGGGAGGTAGAAATGCCAGACAGACCGAATATCGTATTCGTATTCAGTGACCAGCAGCGGCAGGATACGCTGGCGTGCTATGGGGCGGACTGGATGAATGTGCCGAATCTGAACGCGTTGGCGGATCAGAGCTTCGTATTCGAGAACGCATACGTCGCGCAGCCGGTTTGCACTCCGGCGCGGGCGACTATCATGACCGGGCTATATCCGCACGCGGCGGGGCCTATCGTCAACCAGATTCACCTTTCACCGGACGTGCCGGTTATCGCGGAGATGATCTCCGACGACTATATCAAGGGGTACATGGGCAAGTGGCACCTGGGGAACGACCTGGTGGCGCAGCACGGATTCGACGTGTGGAAGTCGGCGGAGGACAGTCACAGGTACGATAAGCCGGAACAGCGATACATGGTGTCGAGTTACAACGAGTACCTGGTGGAGCAGGGATATGAACCGGACAGGGTGAGAGACGGCGTTGGGGTATTCAGTTCGGACAGGCATTATGACCTGCCTGAGGAGCACCAGATGGCGTCGTATCTCGGAGACCAGGCGGCTGAGTTCATCGAGGAAAACAAGGACAGGCCGTTCGTCCTGTACGTCAGCACGTTCGAGCCGCACTCTCCTTACCATGGGCCGTTCATGGATATGTACGATCCGGCCACTCTGCCCGTAGGACCTGCGTTCCTGCAAAAGCCGGAGACGGCGTCGCTGGTGAACCGGGTCAGAGCGAATTACTTCCTGAAGTTCATGCTGGACGGGGTTGACCAGACGCAGGATGATTACATGATGAGATACGCAGCGGCGCGTGAGGATGTCACTACCGAACTGGGGTGGCGGACGCTGCGGGCGCACTACATGGCGAACATCACGCTGGTTGACCGGATGGTGGAGAAGATTACGTCGGCTCTTGAGAGGGCGGGAGTGGCGGACAATACGGTGGTGGTGTTCACGAGCGAGCATGGAGACATGATGGGCGACCACGGGATGCTGGAGAAGCGGTCGTTCTTCGAGGAGGCTTCACGGGTGCCACTGCTGATGCGAGTACCATGGCTGTCCAAGGAACAAACGATGCTAGAAGGCAGCGTAGGGCACGCGGACCTTGTGCCGACGCTACTGGACCTCATCGGGGAGGATGTTCCCGACACGCTCCAGGGGAAGAGCCTCCAGCCCGTTCTGAAGGGCGAAGCGGACCTGAGCGAGAACGACGTGTTCGTGCAGTGGAATGGGACGAGTGAGGAGATAGTGGACAGGTTCCTGGGGAGCGCGGAGATCAACCGGATGCTTGCGCTTCCGTGGCGGTCGGTCATAACGCCTGACCGATGGAAGCTGAACCTGTGCGCTGGCGACCAGTGCGAGTTGTATGATCTGAATAGTGACCCATACGAAATGAACAACCTGTTCAACGACCCGGCGCAGGCGGACCGAATCCGTGACATGGCGGCTCGGATACGCATCTGGCAGCACGAGACGGGAGATACGGCTCCGCTGCCGACGACTTAGCCGCGTCTTCGAGGGTGGGACAGCACTATGGCTGCCGGGGACGAATTTCCGGCGGCCATTTCTTGCTGACGGATACCACTTGTCCGGCGATACTTGCTACAAGGGCAGCCACTTCTTGTTGACCTTGCAGATGTAGGAGAAGGTCGGGTTGACGAACTGGGTGCAGCGGGCCTCTAGTACCTGGCCGAGGAAGAGGTATGCCTCTCCCCTGTCGAAGCCGTAGTCGGTTTCGAGCCATAGGAGCATCTCTGAGAGGGCTATGCGGAAGGCGTCCTCGGCGGGGCGGGTGATGCCGGTGGTCATTATGTGGGTTGGGTCCTCGATGCGGGGCCAGGTCATGTTGTCCGGCAGCGGCGCGAGTTCGCAACGGATTCGCGCTGTTCCGCCAGTTTCTATGCCGCCCGCGCCGCAGATTTCGCCGTCGCCTTGGCGGGCGTGCATATCTCCGATGTGGAGCAGCGCGCCGGGCACTTGAATGGGAATGTGGACGGAGGCGCCGGCCTTTATCTCCTGGATGTCGAAGTTGCCGCCCCA
>JAAXHY010000294.1 GCA_012270665.1 Dehalococcoidia bacterium | reverse complement strand
TCGTTGAACAGCATGGTCAGGTTGGCGGCGAATTTGGGCATTTCGTTCCTTTCTGCAATAGCGGCGATTCCGGCAAACCGGGGGTCAGGCCACCTTCAATTCGACTGTGAGTTGGACGCCAATCGCTTCGAGAACCTTCATCACGGCGCCTATTCGCGGGTCGCGCTCGCCGGACAACGCCTTGTACAGGCTCGGGCGACCCAACTGAGCTTCCTGGGCGATATACGACATATAGCATAGTTTATAGATACGCGGGAAAGTACTGGGCGCTAACTGGGATGGTCACAGGGTCGGGCTGGAGCAATTTTCATCCAGAGTTGCCCAGAGTTTCCCCAGCGTCAAAGCTACGAAAGAATTCTTTCGCTGTCTTTTGGCCTGCGATATAAACGACGGCTTATACGTATGTTCTGAATCCATGCCATGATTGTAGCATAGAATGAAGTATCAGTCGAAACCGTGAAAGGCATTGAAAGACCCTTGGGTATAACATCGCTGGTAAGCGCCGACAATAGGGAGCTAATCCAGTTCTCCCGGGACCACCCACTGGCCGCTGTCCGACGACCTGTACATCGCGATTATAGCCCTGAGAACTTCGTCCGAGAAGGCGGCGTCCATCATGGGCTGGCGGCCCTCCAGGATGCCCTCGACGAAGTCCGCGGCCGCGCCGTTGAAGCTCTCTATCCAGTCCATGGGCATCTGGTAGGAGACGCTCTCGTTCCCGAGATGCAGTACCAGAGGCGGCATATCCAGCATCTCGCCGGTGCAGCGGGTTACCCAGAGAACCCCCTTGGAGCCTATGACCTCCATGAACTCGTCAGCCGGGTAGTAGCGAGAGCGTATAGGCATTTCCTGGGCGCTCGCGTACTCGAACACCGCGAGACAGTCCTTGTCCGTGTACTTCCAGGTCGCCACACTCGGAATCTCCTGTATGAAGTTGTCCGTCCGGGTGATGATCGCGGATACCTTCTCCACGCTGCCGCCCCACCACATGGCAGTGGACACTTTGTGCCAGCCATCGTCATACATATGACCACCCAGGTTGCGTTCTCTGTCCTGTCTCCACACATAAGCGCCTTCAGCTATGGGAATCGCGCTCTCGCTTCCGCCGCCGCGCAGGGTGCGGATTCTAACCATTGATATGTC
>JAAXHY010000106.1 GCA_012270665.1 Dehalococcoidia bacterium | reverse complement strand
CGCTTTTTCGTGTTCTCCCATTACCCGAAAGACCCACGCCCTTTCGGCAAATAGCCTGACTTCGCCGGGCCGCAACTCAAGCGCCTTGGTGTAGTCCTCTATCGCCTTCTCATAATCTTCTATGTCTTCAAACGTATCTGCCCTATCACGATAGAACCGAGCGCTGTCAGGCCGCAGTAGGATGGCTTTGGTGTAGTCCGATATCGCTAAGTCCGATTCGCCGCTGTTGCGATACTCACGCGCTCTGCCGGCGTAGAAGTCGGCGTTGATTCTTTCTTTGACTCGCTCAGGGGTCTCGCCCGTCGCGGGGGCGATTAGACTCTCAATCAACCAGTCAGAGAACATGTCGCTGAAGGAGTCTGGAAACTTCCTTGCTTCTCTAGCGCCTTCGAGCACAGCGATGATGAACTCAAAAGCGTCTTGCCCACGATAGTCGGATAGTCTTTCTCTGGCTTGTGTGACGGTCTCGCCGGTCGTCGGTACTATCAAATTCAAAATGAACCAACTGGGCAGCAAATCCGCCGTATAGTCCGCGAACATTCCTCCTTCATTCGCGTCCATAAGGACTACCATCAAGAAGTTGAAGGACGACGACTCTATCTGCGTCTGCCCGCTCGGAGCCGCGGACACGCTTCCCGCGCCTGCAATCAACACAAGCGCTAGCAAGAACATTGCCGGAAACACAATTCGAGTCATCGTACAGTCCTCATATCGGACCACTATCCAAAAAGGCGCCCTGCCACCCGGCGCAACGCGGTCGGGCGACTTCAGCGCCGAGAATTCAACCATCCTGAGTCCCCCAATTTGGTATTCTCAGTATGTGTCAGAATGGATGATATACTGAAGTGAGCGGCATTTGAACCCAGCATCGGTTGGCCTGAGAGATTAAAGGTTACGCAAGAGTGCTGAGATACTGCGGGATTCAATAGTATTGGCGCGCCTGAGAACTGAGGTATATCCAGCACCAATACATCTTGAGAATATCTCCAAACTGAGAACTTGCCGCTGGGCGCCGGTCTAATGTAGAGTATCTGTACTGCAATCTCCGGCTCGGACCGAAATGTCGGTCGAGCCGGACGCCATGGACAGGTGGCCGAGCGGCTGAAGGCGCGCCCCTGCTAAGGGCGTAGGGTCATTGAAAGGCTCTCGTGGGTTCGAATCCCACCCTGTCCGCCACCTCTTTTCTCAGGATACCCACTATATTAGGCCCAGCGTTCTGGCACGGGCGCGAAATATCCTGCCGGAGCGTCGTTTGACAGAATCAACGCCACTTCTCTAGGCGTGGGATGCAGTCAAAGACTTTGGCGGCGCGGTCCCTGGATAACTGTACGCTCGACGTGAAGGCAGGCACGATAACGGGGCTGATCGGGCCGAACGGCGCGGGCAAGACCACGCTGTTCAACCTCATTTCGGGTGCGATTTCTATCTCCGGCGGTCGGATCATATTCGACGGACCGGAGATTCAGGGTATGAAGATGCACCAGACGTTCCCTCGCGGTCTCATGCGCGCGTTCCAGATTCCCAGAGAGATGAAGAGGATGACGGTAGTGGAGAACCTGGTGGTGGTCACGGCACAGCAAACGGGAGAGCGACTGTGGGCGTCTTGGCTGAGGCCGTGGCGCGTTTCAGGTCAGGAGCGTGAGATAGAGGATCGGGCGATGGAGACGCTGGAGTTCGTCAGGCTCTCACATCTTTCGGACGAGTACGCGGGCAACCTTTCGACGGGACAGAAGAAGCTGCTGGAACTGGCGAGAACACTGATGGCTGAGACGAAGATGGCGCTTCTGGATGAGCCGGCGGTGAGCATAAATCGGACGCTTCAGCCACTCAACATTGACAATCGAATATCCTTGGTCGGAAGCATGAAATATGTGGCGGGTAGGCCCGAGCGGTGATTGTTGAGTATGAGTCTCCACAGCGCCGCAACCTGATAGGTGTTGATTCTCGACCAACCACTTTTGTGATGTTTCCTCCTTGGTGTTTCTGTTGACTGGAATATCTTTCACTCATATAATTCTTTAATACATTATTCCCTCCAACGGGGATCGTCAATCAGACTAGGAGAAAGACTATGAAACGAATCCATTGGACGATGCTTGGGCTTACGATAGCCCTTGTATTCATACTGGCCTGCGCGGGCGCGGATGAAACGGCGCCCGCGGCTCCGGCGGCGCCTGCGCCGGCCGAGCCCGCACAGGCCGCCGCCGCTCCGGCTATGCAGCAGCCCGCCGCGCCACAGCAGCCTGCGGCGCCCGCGGCCGCGGCCCCCGCAGCGCCCGCCATGGCTGTTCCTACCGTAGTTGCTCCGGTCGTGCAACCCACACCACGGGTCTATTCCGCGGTTCCGACCCCGGTTACGACGGGTATGCCAGTACATGGCGGCTCGCTCAAGATAGTGCCGCAGGGCAGCTTGAAGTCGGTTGACCCGCAGTGGACGACGCTCATCGTTACCGCGCACGTCGCGCGGCACACGATGGAGGGCCTGTTCCAGCTGGACGATTCCTTTAGTCCCGCGCCGATGCTGGTGGACGACTGGGACGTCAGTGAGGACGGCCTCACCTGGAGGTTCAACCTGCGCGACGATCTCATGTATCACGACGGCAGGCCATTGACCGCCTCCGACGTGGTCGGCTCGTTCGACAGGGTCAAAGAAAAGGCGGGTATGTACAAGCGTCTGCTGGGCGAGTTCGGAGCGGACATGACCGCCGACGGAGACTCTTCCATCGTGATCACGCTGACGGAGCCGACCGCGCTGGTGCTGGACTCGATTCACACCAACCAGAGTTTCGCTCCATACGTACTTCCCGAAGAGATACACACGCTTCCGCAGTCTGAGTCCTCGCAGACGGTGATGGGCACGGGCCCGTTCAAGTTCGTGAGTTGGGCGCCGGGCGACAGGTGGATAGCCGAGCGCTGGGTGGACTACGCCAAGCGCGACGAGCCAACATCCGCGCTCGCGGGCGGCCACACGGTATATGTGGACACCATCGAGTGGATCGAGATACCGGACATGGCATCGCGCATAGCGGCGTTGACCGTCGGACAGGTACACGCTCTGGACGAGTTCAAGGCGGACTTCGTTCCGCAGATCAAGGATAACCCGGACCTGAACCTGTTCATCAATAAGCCGGGCAACGGCACTGCGGTGTGGGTGAATCATCTGAAGCCGCCGTTCAATGACAAGCGTGTGCGCCGCGCCCTCCAGTTGGCCTACCCGATGGAGCGCGCGCTGACGGCCGCGGTGGGCGACCCCGAGTTCTGGAGCCTTTGCACCAACTATCAGGCGTGCTTCACCCGCTGGGACACCGAAGCCGGATCCGAAGGACACTACAATGTCCAGGATGTGGAAGCGGCGAAGGCGCTCATATCCGAAGCCGGGGTAGAGGGCATGGAGGTTCGCGTGATGCAGCCGCTGGATATGCCGGTGCTGCCCGACCTTGCCGCCGTAACGGCGGAGGTGCTGACGGAACTGGGCTTCGACGTTGACCTGCAGCCCATGGACTGGGCCACGCTGGGAACCCGAAGAGCCGACCCCGAACTGTGGGAGGCCTTCCACACTTGGAGCGGAACGGGCCGCGTTCTCGGACCTCTGACCAATACCTCTCTGCAGAAGGACGGCTGGTTCAACAGGTACCAGGATGAGACCGGCAAGATGACCGAACTGATGAACAACTTCGCCAGGGCCAAGTCCGCCGAAGAGCAGTTCGCCATCTGGGAAGAGATAAACGCATTCGCGTTCGAGGATATGCCAACCATCAGGATTGGTGACTTCTATCCCCCGCTCGCTTCCAGAAAAGAGGTGAAGAACTGGAATCCGATCCCATTCCCGGTGCTATGGGATACCTGGCTAGAAGAAGAGTAGGCCGGCCAATTAGAAATTGAGACTAACGGAGGCGTCGGTGATATACTGCCGACGCCTCCGTTAGTCTTGGCAGTGGTATAATCGCCAGACACACAGCCTCGTCCCGATGGAGATTTCGTTGAGACAACAGCGCGGAGAGTCCAAACATGGTCACACAGAGCATACTTACCAAGCGCCGCGTCCCGGACTACTCGGACATCAAGCCGCTGCCCGACCCGCCCAGGCAGCCTGACATGATGGAACAATATCCAACCATCCATGCCTTCTTCTCGGCGCTCAGTTCGTGGTTCAGGCATCGAGACGATGTGCTCGTCGGGTCGGGAGGATACCTGTGGAAGACCCCTGACGACAGGCACGG
>JAAXHY010000350.1:3078-9146 GCA_012270665.1 Dehalococcoidia bacterium | reverse complement strand
AAGGGCAGGTTGATCTCGGTCTGCATGAGGGTGGAGAGTTCGATCTTGGCGCCCTCGGCGGCCTCGCGCAGACGCTGGAGGGCCATGCGGTCCTGTTTGAGGTCAATGCCCTGCTCGCGGCGGAACTCGTCGGCTATCCAGTCAATGATGCGCTGGTCGAAGTCGTCGCCGCCGAGGTGGGTGTCGCCGTTGGTGGCCATGACTTCGAACACGCCGTCGCCAATCTGGAGGACGGTTATGTCGAAGGTGCCGCCGCCGAGGTCGTAAACAGCTATGGTCTCGTCGGTATTCTTATCGAGGCCGTAGGCGAGGGACGCGGCGGTGGGCTCGTTGATGATTCGGAGCACCTCGAGGCCGGCGATACGGCCCGCGTCCTTGGTGGCGTTGCGCTGGCTGTCATCGAAATAGGCGGGGACGGTGATGACGGCCTGCGTGATGGGTTCACCGAGTTTGCCCTCGGCATCCTGCTTCATCTTCTGCAGGATCATCGCGGAGACTTCGGGGGGCGCGTGGCTCTCTCCGGCCATCTCGACATAGGCATCGCCGTTGGAGTTCCTGACGAGCTTGTAGGGTATCAGGTCCACGTCCTTGCGGACGCTGTCATCGTCGTAGCGGCGTCCCATGAACCGCTTGATGGAGAACACGGTGTTCTCGGGGTTGGTCACAGCCTGTCGCTTGGCCGTGGTGCCGACGTAGCGTTCGTTGGATCGTGGGTTTATGGCCACCATGGACGGCGTGGTGCGTCCGCCTTCCGAGTTTTCGATTACTCGGGGTTCGCCGCCCTCGATGACAGCCATGCACGAGTTGGTCGTGCCGAGGTCTATTCCAAGTATGCTGGGCATCTATTGAGCCTCCTGGTCATGTATTTCGGTTTGTGTGTTTTCTTCCGTCCGCACGGCCTGCGCGACGCTGACCTGCGCCGCGCGAAGCACGCGATTTCTGAGTTTGTAGCCGTTTCTCACAACTCGGACGACCGTTCCCTCGTCAACCTCGTCGGTCGGCTCGAAGAACACGGCCTCGTGTTCGTAAACGTCGAACGGATGGCCGATGGCGGCCTCGATTCGAGAAAGGCCCTCGGTCTGCATAACGTTCTCGATGCTGCGCTGGGTGAGGCGCAGGCCCTCGACCCAGCCGTCGCCGGAAGCGTCTTCTGGGATGTAGTCGAGGGCGCGATTGAAGTCGTCGGCGACGCCAATCAGCTTGAGAAGGAGCTGCGCGTTGGCGCGCTCCCTGGTCTCGTCCAACTCGCTCGCGGCGCGCTTCTTGTAGTTTTCGAGGTCGGCCTTGTAGCGGAGGGCGAGGGTCCTGAACTGGTCGCGCTCTCGCTCGGCCTCTTCCAGCCGCTCTTGCAGGTCGGGAGAGTCTTCGGGGCTCCCCTCAAACTGGCCCTCGATGTCCTGAATATCGGGTTGTCTGTCTTCGGTCATTAAGCCTTATGTCCTCCAAATACAGGTTTCGTATCATCCGGCGAGCAGCTTGAACATTTCGTCCAGGCTGTCGTTGAGCGCCTCCCTGAGAGGCTGGCCTTCCAACTCGGCCATCTGCCGTCTCATGCGAGCCATGCGGCTGAAGAGTTCCATGGCCAGGTGGACGCCCGCATGGTTGAGCCCCAGATTTTCCACCAGGTGCTTTATCAGCTTGAGCCGGGCGATGTCCTCGTCGGAGTATAGTCGGGACATTCCCCTGGTGCGAGACGGCATAACCAGGCCCACTCTCTCATATTTTCGTAGAGTCTGGGGGTGCATTTCCAGAATACGCGCGGCCACGCTTATGACGTAAACACCTTCTTGCATGAGTGTGAAACTCCCCGCATATCCGCGCGAAAGTCGCCAGATCGCGCTAACTATTCATACTTTCGGTTCGTTATATAAGGTGACGGTCGGCCCGGAGGGTCTCATCCATCGAACCGCTACAAGCCAATGATAATACTTGATACGATTCATGTCAATAGATATAATATAATCCAATCATATTAGCTAATTCAAAATCTTTTATCGGCGCTAGGCCCCGTCTATTTTAGCCACATCCGAATGGATGAAACGAGAGGGAAACTCGACGGTCGGACGGGGAACCGGACAAGGAGGGTAGAGATGCTGGAATTGAGAGCCTGCCCCAGGTGCAAAGGGGATATGCACACCAACCGCGATATGTACGGCGCTTACAAGGAGTGCCTCCAGTGCGGCCACATGCAGGACATCGTGGATCCGAACCAGTTGGCGTCGCTGCTGGAGTACGCGACGAAGAAGCAGGCCGCGTAGCGCGGCAACCAGCTTAGTCTAATTAGGACGCCCCCTCCGGGTTCGGAGGGGGCGTTTTCTTATGGCCAATAAATGGTGCGTCAGCCTTCCAGCACCGTTCCGACTCCACGTATCCAAGCGGGCAGGTATTCGACGCTCCTCATGTCGTCCGGCCTCTTCGTCAATTTGTGAGTTACGCTTTGGCCTTCGAATCATAGTCAAATTTCCCTTGACAATTAGTCTCCTTTCGGACACAAGATGATTGTAAGATACCAAGTCATCAGAAGCGATACATTCTCGCGTTGGTTCAGAGGACTGCGTGACAAACAGGTCCAAGCTCGCGTCGCCGTCCGTATCCGACGTGTGGAGGAAGGCAATCTTGGAGACCATGGTTCAGTTGGCGGAGGCGTCAGCGAACTTCGTATCAATGTCGGCCCCGGGTATCGAGTCTATTACACGATTCGCAGAAACACGGTATTTATCCTGCTGTGTGGCGGGGACAAGTCGAGTCAACAGCGCGACATAAGACGCGCTCAACAGATGGCGAATGAACTCTAGGATCGAGGAGATGATATGAGTAAAGAAAAGTACACGCCCTGGGATGTTACCGAATATCTCACTGATGATGAGATGGTCATCGAATATCTCAGGGCCGCTCTAGAAGAGGACGATCCTGAGTTTTTTGCGAAAGCTGTCGGTGACGTCGCCAAGGCCAGAGGCATGGCCGCCATTGCAGAGGAGGCCCATCTGGGTCGAGCGAGCTTGTACAAAGCCCTGTCCGGAGAACGCGACCCGCGAATCGGCACAGTGATGAAAGTTCTCAGCGCATTGGGTGTCCGTCTCGCTGTTGCGCCCAAAGCGCCTTAGGCACACGGTCATACCATATCGTGCAGGCGACACGCGGTAGAGACCCTGTATAACAAACATGGAAATCGCCCTTGTCTAATCGGGACGCCCCCTCCGGGTTCGGAGGGGGCGTTTTTTGTTTGCTTCCCAAAATTGATCGCCTAGACGTCGAAAATGTCGCTCACTTCCCAAGAAAAGCCAGGAAGTACATCTCCACCATCCAGTACGTCTTCTTCCGTGAGCGTGAGTCCTGCCCCGCTTTCAGCGTAAACATTCACAGTGCGAGTGGACGGATGCATCGTCCACACCAAGCGAACGCCGTAGCCCAGCCACATGCGAGATTTTTCCTCGACCTGCTGAAGGGTGTCACTCGGAGATGCAACTTCAACCACCAGATCTGGGACAACCTCTGAGTATCCGGGTATTTCCGCGCCGATGGGCATTCTCTCGGCTGATATGTACGCGATGTCAGGTTCTCGCACAGTATCGGGGTCGCGTTCCAACAGGATGCCTGTATCCGATCCCATAAGGGATCCCAGTCGGCGAGGCCTAATGAAGCTTCTCAATTCTCCGGCCACATTTATCACGACCTTGCCGTGTGTCACACCCGCAGACATAGTTGCGCGGAACTCTCCTTGTACAAGCTCACCTCGAACCCCCTCACTGTATAACTTGAGAAGATCGTCGGCTGTCAACGGTTTAGTTGCTGCGGTTGTCATCTTGGGCAACCTTGGATACTCTGGTCTGTCAAATCGGAGAACATTCTATGCTATCGCATTGCGGCCAAGGATAATGTCCAGCCTCTATGAATTGCGTGACGCTCTAGTGTACAAAATACTCGTTGGCTTGCTCATCTACGGGCGGCAAATAACGTGGGTCGTTTATCAGCAGTCTCTCAGCTTTGCCAACCGGACAGCACCGATCATGCTCGACACCATCGCAGCTAACAGATGCAAAGCAATGCCTACAATACCATTCACCAAGACTCTTAACGTATCCCAGGTCGTATAGTAGGTCCATCAAGAGTTCTGGTTTGATGCTCAGCGCCTCAGTCATCACAATATCCGAGCATTGGCTCATTCAAACTTTCATGCAACTTTCGGGGGCGCTGTCCGATTTCTTCAAATTACAATTCGGACATAATAATTGCCCGTTGCTCACAATCGTTTTCCCGCCCGCCGAGTGTGGAACTATATGGTCAGCTTTGGTAGGGAGGGCTCGGATCAATTTTAGCTCTTCGGGCATTCGCGGTACAGACTGCCCATGAATCAGAGTTTCTTTTCATTCTTCCGTCTCCATGCTATATCACCATAAAATGCACCCAAGCAAATCGTAATGCTTGAGTTGAAGCGCCTACTCCAGGCCTAGCTGGTAGTGCTTGCCTTCGGTCTTGATGGAGGGGGCGACGACGACTTCGGCTACCTCGTGCATTTCGCGGATGTTCTCGGCGCCGACCATGCCGAGGCAGATGTTGAGCGCACCGACGAGGTTCTGGGTGCCATCGGTCACGGAACTGGGGCCGAAGAGTATCTGCTCGAGAGTTCCCTTGACGCCCACGTTGACGCGGGTGCCGCGAGGCAGGTTGGGGTCGGGGCTCGCCATGCCCCAGTTGTATCCCCCGCCCGGGGCCTCTTCGGACTGGGCGAGCGGGGTGCCAATCATGACGGCGTCGGCGCCGGACGCGATGGCCTTGCACAGGTCTCCGCCGGTGCGTATGCCTCCGTCGGTGATGATGGGAACGTAGCGTCCGGTGCGCTCGAAGTATTCGTCCCTGGCGGCGGCGGTGTCCATGGTGGCGGTTACCTGCGGTATTCCGACGCCTGTGACCTCGCGGGTGGTGCAGGCGGCTCCGGGGCCGACGCCGACGAGGACACCGTGTATGCCGGTGGTCATGAGTTCAAGCGCGACGTCGTAGCTGACGCAGTTGCCGACGATTACCGGAACGTCAACCATCTCCAGGAGTTCGGGGAATCGCAGACCGCGCTGGCTCCTGGAGATGTGGCGCGCGGTGGTGACGGTGGATTGGACGACGATAACATCGGCTCCGGCCTCGGCGGCGAGCGGGGCGAGCGCTTTCGTGGTCGCAGGGGTAAACGAAACGGCGCATTTCGCGCCGCTTTCCTTTATCTCCTCGACCCGCTTCCCGATGAGCTCCTCGCGGAGCGGGGCGGAGTAAACCTTCTGGAGTACGGAGGTCACCTTAGTTTGCGGGGTTTCGACTATTTCCTGTATCACGCCCTGGGAGTCTTCGTAGCGGCTGTGGACGCCCTCCATGTTGGTTACGGCCATTCCGCCGAGCCTGTCCAGTTCGCTCACGAACGCGGGGGAGGATACAGCGTCCATGGCCCCGCCGAGGACGGGGGTCGAGAGCGTTATGCCGTCCACTGAGAAGTCAGCGCTGGTGAGTTCGGGGTTGATCGTGATCGAGCCAGGCGCAATCGCGACCTCGTCGAAGCCATATACTCGTCGAAGTTCTCGTCGGTGTGAAAGCGCCATATCTGCAAAACCTCCGCCTGTGGAATCTTGAATGAATGTACTGAAGCACCATCTGGGCTTCAAGTGAAATGGAGATAGCTGTTCGGGAATACCTTCAGATCCTGGACAGGATGGCGGCCATCATATCTTCTAGATCGGGGAAGATATGGGCGTCGGGCAGGTGTTGGTGGGACGCAACAAGTTCGTCATCTATGTAGATGTGGAACATGCCGTGAACGCTGGGAATGAGATTGAACTCGGATATATACTCGCCGGCGCGGCTCAGGGCCTCGCCCGCCATCCAGGCGGCGCGCAAGGCATGGCCTCAATGCTGACAATACTCCAGACGTATCTTGAGTCCGTTCTCTGCCATATACCCACCCCTCGGACAGTATTGGGTAATCTTACGCTTCAGGGTCGAGCGGGGTCAATGGCGAAGAGCTACAGAACGACCCTTTCATCCTCTTCTCGGGCAATGTCGCCCACCTCGAACGCATCGGGGAGGGCGGA
>JAAXHY010000350.1:0-3014 GCA_012270665.1 Dehalococcoidia bacterium | reverse complement strand
TGTATCTCGGTGAATATACGAGGCAGGGGCCATGCGGAGGTGTCGAAGCGGGCAGAGACGCCTCCGGGCAGCATTCTGGGGACGTTCTCTATCAGGCCGCCGCCTGTTATGTGGGCTATGCCCTTTACCAGACCGAACACGGGAGCGAGTTGGTTGTAGTAGGGCGGGTGCGGCCTGAGCAGCGCATCGCCGAGGCTCTCGCCGAGTTCGGGGCGAAACTCTTCCAGGGGCGCAGGATCGGTGTCCAAGCCGTAGATGTACCTCACCAGCGAGTAGCCGTTGGTGTGGAGCCCGTTGGAGGGCAGACCTATCAGGGTATCGCCTGCCGCTATCTTCGAGGTATCCACCATCTCGGAACGCTCGACGGCTCCGAGGACGAAGCCGGACACATCGAAATTGCCCTCCGCGAAGACGCCGGGCATTTCGGCGGTCTCGCCGCCGATGAGCGCGCAGCCGACCTCGGCGCAGGCCCTGGCCATACCCTCGACCAGCGTGGTAACGACATCGGGTCTCAGGACGCTCATGTTGATGTAGTCAAGGAACAGGATGGGCTTCGCGCCGCACACTATCACGTCATTGACGCAGGCGCTCACGAGGTCTTCTCCGATGCCCTCGAACCGGCCGGTCATCACGGCCAGCTTGAGCTTGGTGCCGACCGGATCGGCGCTGGCGACGAGCACGGGGTCTTTGTATCCGACGAAGGAGTACATCGCGCCGAACGCGCCGACTCCAGCCAGCACTTCGGGGCCGTGTGTCGGAGTGACGATGTCCCGGATACGTCGCTTGACGTCCTGGGAGGACTCCAGGTTGACTCCAGCCTGTTCGTAAGTTAGTCCTGTCATTCGGGCTCCGTCCATGTTGTGGGATGACTGGATTATAACGCTGTGGACGTAGCTTGTAACAAATTCTTAACGGGTCGGTAATATATTTTTTACCTCTGCGAAATAACTTTGTAAAAGTTTTCACATACCCTGACGCATGAAGTCAGTTTCCTGTATCAGAGTATGAGCACCCAGACCCAAGCGCCACAGAAGACCACCTCGACGCACTGTCCATATTGCGCGTTCCAGTGCGGAATGAAAATATCGGGAGGTGGAAGAGAGGCAGGCGCTTGAGACGGCTCTCGTATCCAGAAACGCGACGGTGGAGATGGAGGGAGTGGCGGCGGACTAGGCACGCAGTCAAAACAGACGATACAACGAAGAGCAAGCCGCGTTCTGGATTTCGGGGGCGGCTTGCTGTCTTGGGCTAATGGAATCTACGTCGTACAGTGTACATACTTTAAGTACACCCTGTTCACAGCAACTTGACATCAGTCAAAGGCGATCAATACAATCAATCAAAAGGTCGCCGATCATACTTAGACGGTGAGGTCTGATTAAGTTCCAAAGTAGCTTTCAGATCGGGTTCATCCCCCCGGATGCAAATGTAACGCACCGGAAAGGAAGGAATATGCTTGCTAGTACATTTACCCTCAGTGCTGAGTCGTTTTCTCGGCTATACGTTCCCCCCGGCAAATCCGCCACTCTCCGCCGATACTATGCCGTTGTACCTATCTCTGACATTCCCTTGGGCTGGGCAAATTGGCTTGACGTTAACGCCCGCGATTCAACCGACAGAGGTAAGGTTCCTAACGCCATTCGACAAACCTTGACCGACCAACCCGAATGGTTCACAGAATACAACCGTGGGTTGACTGTTGTTGCTTCTCGTATCACGTGGGACAACAAGGTTAAGAGGTTGCGTATTGAATTCAAGGATCGCAGATATAATGGAATTCTAGATGGAGGGCACACGCTACGGGCTATTCTGTCCCAGCAATCAGAAGATGGTTCTAGCCAGACAGGCTACTGTAACATCGAAATATTTACAGGGCTTGAAGAGGACGCGATACCTAACGTCGTAGAAGCTCGAAACACCTCTAAACAGGTCGCTTCAAAAAGCCTGATGAATTTGGGGGGCAAGTTCGATAACCTCAAGAATGCAATAGGTGAGAAGTCAGAATTGATAAGCTGGAAAGAGAATGAAGACGCTCCTTTCGACGTTCGCGAACTCATAGGCATGTTAACCGCACTAGACGCCGATTCATTCTCAGGAACTACCCATCCAATCGTGGCTTACTCTGGCAAGGAAGCGTGTCTGAAGCGATTCAATGAACACGAGGATTCGTACCGAAAGTTATTCCAGATCTCTCCAGACATATTGGACATTTGGGATGAGATACAAAACTGCATCCCAAGCCAGTACAACAAGAAAACTAACGGAAAGTTCGGCGCACTCTCGGGTGTGAAGACACTATCCAAAAGAAAGAAGCACTTGCCGTTCATTGGTAAAGACACCATGTATGATATCCCCACTGGGTATATCTATCCAATTCTAGCATCATTTCGTGCAATGCTGGATGAAGAAGACGGTAGTTGGGTTTGGGGAAAGGATCTGAATCCACAGAAGCTAATCCATGAAGGATTGGCAACTGACATCTTTCTCAATTCAGTACGACACTCCATTTCTCTCTACAAGAATGCCAATCGAACAGGCAAAGACGTGCAGCCTTGGACCAATGCATACCAAACCGCTAGGATCTACTACCTAGAACAAGAGGGCTGAATCGCTAGTCAGGCGGGCGAGTCCAGGTCTATATCGCCGGAGGCTATTCGCTGGATGGTCTGGGGATAAAGAAGATGTTCCTGCTCGAGGACGCGGGCGGCGAGGGTTTTGGGAGTGTCACTGGGCAGGACGGGGACTTCGGCTTGGGCGATTACGGGGCCGCGGTCGTATTCTTCGTCCACCAGGTGGACGCTGACACCTGAGACGCTTTCGCCCGCGGCGATGACGGCGGCGTGGACACGCTCGCCGTACATCCCTTGTCCGCCGAACTTGGGCAGAAGGGCCGGATGGACGTTCAGGATGCGGTTGCGGTATCGGCCCAGCGTCTGGGGGCCGAGCTTTTTCATGTACCCGGCGAGGGCGACGAGTTCGACTCCGTATGACATCAGGGTATCGGCGATAGCCGC
>JAAXHY010000458.1 GCA_012270665.1 Dehalococcoidia bacterium | reverse complement strand
GGATGAAAATTGCTCCAGCCCGACCCAGTGACTCTCCCAGTTAGCGCCCAGTACTTTCCCGCGTATCTATAAACCATGATATATGTAGTATCATCCGCCGACCCTACGAAGGCCCTGGGGCGCGGGCGCTCCAAATTGACACTGATTTCACGCAATCACTATAATTCTTGTGTTTGAGAGGTTGCGTTTAGATGCCCAAGAGAACTTATCAGCCGAAGAAGAGACGACGTGCCAGGGTGCACGGCTTCAGAACACGAATGCGTACCAAAGCGGGCCGGAACGTTCTTAAGAGGAGAATGTTCAAAGGCCGGCATAGGCTGAGCGTTTGATTAGCTATAACTATTTCCGCCCGATTTACCGCGAATTGCGTACTCTGCCCTTAGCGGTAAGCTACTCCCGAAACCTATGCAACGGGCGCGCCGTCTGAGGAAGTCCAGTGACTTTGCGTTGGCCAGGCGTCTCGGCAAGAGCCGTGTTGACAGAAGCCTGGTGCTGATAACACGCGCCAATGGTTCTGGCGCCACTCGATTCGGCTTTTCCGTTAGCAGGCGTCTGGGAAACGCTGTCACTCGTAACAAGATAAAGAGGAGATTGAAGTCGGCGGCGATTGGGGCCCCCGTGCGGGAAGGCTGGGATATTGTGGTCATTGCTCGTCAGGGCGCCCGGAAGGCGGACTACTGGGCGCTGAAACGCTCACTGGACAGGTTGCTCGCTCGCGCGGGAGTATTGGAATCGAATGTCGGATGATCTGGCCTGGAGAGATATGCTGATGTGGAATCCCGCCTTAGCTGCGATAAGGCTCTACCAACTGGCGATATCGCCATACCTGCCCGGATTGTGCCGGCACAGTCCTAGCTGTTCCAACTATTCGTATGAGGCTATTTCGAAATACGGCTTCATCCGAGGAATCTGGCTGACCGTGAAGCGTCTTGGTCGCTGCAACCCGCTCGGCGGCAGTGGATATGACCCCGTTCCATAGTCCATACTCTACATAGAAGAATTCACACGGATGCCCCCTCTATGGCATCCCATTTACGGAATGTCCTCAAATGACGAATGCAATGATAGGGCGAGGCTCTAATGCGGCCTTGTTCATTCTGGTCCTGGCCGTAGTGTTGGTCCTAATTGGGTGTGACGTCGTGAGACGGCCCGAGGGATGGTCTGCCGGAACGGTCAGCGACGACACTCTGTTCATTGGCACCATGCGGGGCGAGGTTCTCGCCGTCAGCAAAGATACTGGCGATACTGAGTGGCGCAAGGAACTGCCCACTGAAGAAGACGCTGACAAAGGTCTCTACGGTTCTCCCGCGGTCACTGGCGAATTAGTGCTCGTGGGTGGTTACGATGGAGTTCTCTACGCATATGACAAGGTGGACGGCAGTTCCCTGTGGCAGGAACGCTTGGCTGGCAGAATAGTTGGTGGACCTTCTATCACAGGGAATCTTGCAATCGTAGGCACGGGCGCGGCAGGCTCTTCCGAAAGATCGGAAAATGTTCTTTATGCCGTGGACATCACTCAGGGCGATCCCATATGGGAGTACAACGCCTCAGGGCCTATATGGTCTTCACCCGTGGTCGCCGATGGAGTGGCCTACTTCGGCTCGCTTGACCACTACGTCTATGCCGTTGATGTGGATGATGGCAGTGAACGGTGGAGGTACAGATCGGGAGGCGCTATTGCCTCTGGAGTGGCGGTGTACGACGACCTCGTGATTTTCGGCGGCTTCGATAGTAACCTCTATGCGTTGGATGTGAATACGGGCAGTCTGAAGTGGAGGTTTCCCGACGCAACCCGCTGGTACTGGGCGGCGCCTCTGGTACAAGACGGAGTCGTTTACGCGCCTTCACTCGATGGTGTCCTCTACGTACTGGACGCGGACACCGGTGACCTGATGTGGACATATGCCACTGAAGGTCAGCTTGTGGGTACGCCCGCGGTTGTTAACGATCTTGTGGCTATTCCGGTGGCTGACGGTGGAGATTCGAAAATCGCTCTCGTGGAAAAGAACGGAACCGAACAGGCGTCCTGCAGGATAGGCGCCGACATACGAACCTCTCTGGAAGTGTCCGACGACCTGATATACTTCGCTTCAACCGACCACACCATAATGGCCTTGAGAATCAAGCCTAATGGAAATCCCGACGAGGAATGGGTGTACAAGACCGACGAGGACGATCCCCATCCTCGAGACAGAGCAAAGGCATGTTGAGCTAGAGGCAAGGCTTGGAATTCTTAAACGTTATAATTGACGCTTGGAACCTCATCATCATCCAGCCGATGATCAACGGGCTGGTGCTCCTGTATTCATGGTCGTTCCTCAACTTCGGCATAGCCATCATTGCCTTTACACTGCTGGTGCGGCTCGCGCTTGTCCCTCTGACCGTAAAGCAGAGCAGGCAAATCAAGGCCATGAGCGCGCTTCAGCCCCTCATGAAGGAGATTCAGGAACGAAACAAGGACGACAGGCAGAAGGCCTCGCAGGAGACGATGCGGCTCTATCGCGAGCACGGCGTCAATCCTCTTGGCTGCCTTGGCCCCATGTTCATACAGTTCCCCATATGGATTGGTCTGTATCAGGCCATCATCCAGACCGTTCCATCCAATCCCGAAAGCCTCGTCGGGCTGTCGAGACACCTGTATGTATGGCTGCCCAGCGTACATAGCGTCATACCTATCAACAGCAATTTCCTCTGGATGGATCTGGCGCTTCCGGATCCCACTCCCTTCGTGATGCCTGTCCTGGTCGGCGTCTCCATGTGGGTCATGCAAAAGATGACCACTATGCCGACGGCTGACGCGCGTCAGGCCTCTACCAACAGGATGATGCTGTGGATGATGCCGGTGATGTTTGGATTCTTCACACTGAATTTCCCAAGTGGCTTGGCCGTCTATTGGGTCGTGAGCAACGTGGTTGGTGTGGTGATACAGGGCTTCGTCACCGGTTGGGACCCCCTGATGAATCTTTTCAAGTTCGGGCGCGGAGAGGACGACACCGAGACCGCTGCGGCTGCGTCTCTTGTCCCCGCGCCTGTCCCTTCCGTCGAGGAGACGAACGATGCAAGAGATAGAGATGTCCGCCAAAACGGTAGAAGAAGCAATAGAAATCGCTCTAAAGGAGCTAGACGCCGAACGCAGCGACGTAGAAATCGCCGTCGTTAGCCGAGGAAAGTCGGGTATCCTCGGTATAGGCGCAGAACCCGCGGTTGTCCGCGTTACGCTTCTGGACGAGGCTCCGCCCGACAGCGTAACCATCACATCGGAAGTCCTGCAATCGCTGCTTTCGATGATGGACGTGGACGCCACCCTTACGCTCAAGCAGTTGTACAACGAGTCTCTGGAAGGCCCCGTTTTCGAGATAGAAGGCGACGACGCCGGTCTCCTGATAGGGCGGAAGGGCGAGACTCTCAATACGATCCAGTTCATGGTCAAGTACATCGTGAGCCACAGGATTGACGAGCGCGTCAATGTGATGATTGATGTGGAGGGGTATCAGGAGCGACGCCACCAATCCCTGACCAACATGGCCCATCGAGTGGCCGGTCGTGTCGCCGATACTGGACGAGCTATCGCGCTGGAGCCGATGCCTCCCAACGAACGCAGGATAGTCCACCTCGCGCTCTCCGACCATCCCTACGTCACTACCGAGAGCGCAGGGGTTGGCGACTCGCGCCAAGTGGTGATTCAGCTCAAGTAGTCTCACTTTCCATTACGCCGTACATGGCGATTCGGAGAGGCAGTTTACGCCTATGACCGCGCAACTCGAAACGTCTGACCATATCGCTGCCATTACCATCGCTCCTTCGGACCCCGGGGGACTGATCGGTTTTGAATCTGCGTACTCTCTTGGTGAAGCTGCGACCGAAACCCGTCAGCGCGACGATGTCTGGGTCGTACTCTTGCGCTCGGACGACAATGACTTCTGTATGGGTGTATCGCCCGAAGTGACGGAAGCGGCATTGCGGCCCGACCCTCAGATTGGGAGTATTCGGGTCTCTCAGACTATCGCTGACATCGAAAAGCCCGTTGTATGCGCGATTCAGGGTATGGCTCGGGATCAAGGTCTTGAGATTGCCATATCCTGCGATTTGCGAATTGCGGAAACTGACTCCACCTTTGCTATGAAACAGGTCTTGAACGGAGTCATGCCTTGGGATGGGGGCACTCAGCGCTTGCCAAGGCTCATTGGTCGTTCGAGAGCGATGGATATGCTTCTGACTGGTAGAATAGTCGCGGCCACCGAGGCGCTGGAAATCGGGCTGGTGAACGAGGTGGTCGAGCGGGGGAGGGCAACGGAACGGGCTATGGAACTAGCCGCGCTCATTGCAGGACACGGCCCAATCGCGCTGCGTTACCTCAAGGAAGCGGTGTTGAACGGCATGGATGGAACATTGGACCAGGGCCTGCGCCTTGAGGCCGATCTCAGCTTCTTGCTCCAGTCCACCAAGGACAGGAGCGAAGGAATAACGTCGTTCCTCGAAAGACGCAGCCCGACGTATCGGGGCCAATGATGTCTGACGAACCCACTGTCCTGTTCTACAAAGAAGGCGCGGTGGGGAGGCTTGTCCTCAACAGGCCTGGTGTCATAAACGCCTTCAACGTTCAGATGCGGGATGACCTCTTTGCCGCTCTCGAGGCGGTGCGTGACGATCCTGATGTTCGCTCGGTCTTGATCTCAGGCGCGGGAGAAAGAGGGTTCTGCGCGGGCGCCGACCTCACAGAATTCGGCACTGCGCCCTCCCAGGTGATCGCTCGACAGGTGCGCTGGGAACGCGACCTTTGGGGACTGTTTGGCTCTATTGACAAGCCACTCGTGTCAGCCCTGCGCGGATACGTGATTGGTTCAGGAGTGGAGATAGCCTGTCTGTGCGACCTGCGCGTGGCCGCCGAGGATGCGGTCTTCAGAATGCCGGAAACGGCCCTGGGAATGGTGCCGGCGGCAGGCGGCAGCCAAACGCTCCCCAGAACAATCGGGCAGGGGTCGGCGATGAAGACTCTCTTGGCTAACGAGGTTATAGACGCCGGTACAGCGCTGAAATTGGGTCTTGTACATCGCGTCGTGGAACGGGACAGACTGGAGGAGACATCCCTCGAACTTGCCGAGAGTCTGTCGAAGATACCGCCCGCGCTGTCCGCCACAATCAAGAGGGCAGTCGCCGACGGACTCGATATGAACCTGCCCCGCGGCCTTGATCTGGAGTGCCGACTGGCAAGGTCGGTCGCCGCGCAAGATGCTTCAGATACACGACGTATATTGTAGTTTGTCCTGGATGTAGTAACCCAGAAAGGCTTATCAGACGATGCCGACTATGCCCGCCCGCATTGACGAGTTTCTCAGCCAGACCTTGGTAGCCGTCATCAGCACGGTCGACGTGGAGGGGCGTCCACGCTCCGCGCCTATCTGGTACCACTGGGAGGATGGCTCCGCCTATATGTTCACCGGACGCCGGACACTGAAGTGGCGCAACATCATGCGGAACCCGGTCGCCTCTCTCTGTGTTGACTGGCGCGAGCCGCCTTACAGGTCGGTGATTCTGGATGGGCTGGTGGAGGAAGTCAAACGCCCTCTTTACAACCTCGTTCTCTCGATGGCAGTCAGATACTACGGAGACCAGGAGGGCCGCGACTTTGCCGAGGGCTATCGTGAACAGTCCGACGATACCGTCATTTTTCGCTTGACACCCACCCGAATCGCTGACTACACCGGGGAAGAGTAGTCTGAGTTCTCATGTCTGACCGTGATACGGCATCCGCGTCTACTTCTGCTAATTACATGGTCCAGATACGGGATCTGACCAAGCGATATACGGAGGGCGACGAGACGCGCTCCGTTCTTCGTCGGGTAAACGCCGATATTCACGATGGGGAATTCGTCGCGCTCGCGGGCCCCAGCGGGTCGGGTAAGACCACTCTTCTCAATCTCGTCAGCGGAATTGACACTCCAACCGGCGGAGATGTGATCATAGACTCGGTTCCCATCACCAGGTTGTCTGAGAAAGAACGCACACTGTTTCGGCGCGGGAACATCGGCTTCGTCTTCCAGTTCTTCAATCTGATTCCCACTCTCAGCATAGGCGAGAACCTTCTTCTCCCGCTGCAACTCAATCGCTATGACAGGGATGAGTCGCGTGGTAGGGTTGTCCAATCGCTTGAGCAAGTCGGGTTGGGAGACCGTCTGGACAGCTATCCCGACAGGCTCTCCGGCGGAGAAAAGCAGCGCGTCGCCATAGCGCGGTCGCTCGTCCATGACCCCAAGCTTATCCTCGCAGACGAACCCACCGGCAACCTCGACGCCGACACCGGAATGGCGATCATGTCTCTTCTGGGAGAACTCGTCCGGTCAAGTGGCAAGACGATGATCGTTGTGTCTCATAGCGACGCGGTCATCGAAATGGCGGAGCGCGTGCTTACCATAGTGGATGGTCAACTCGTGGAATAGGCCCACACATATGCCTGATGTCGCTTTTGCTTCGATAAGTTGTCTGGAACCAACCGGGCTCGATGCGGTCGCCGCGAAATGACTCCGCTGCTCTGGCTGTCCAGCCTACGACATCTGGTCAAACACCCCTGGCAGATGGCGCTTTCCGTGCTTGGAATCACCATTGGAGTTGCCATCGTAGTTGCCATAGACCTCGGCAATCAGAGCGCCAAGCGCGCGTTTGACCTATCCGGCGATGCCGTCTCGGGCAAGGCCACGCACCAGGTTCTTGGCGGTCCCGGAGGACTGCCCGAAGGCATATACACGAAGTTACGCATAGAATTGGGCGTCAGGAACTCCGCTCCCGTCGTCGAAGGATATGCCTATTTGGAAGATGGGCGGGTTCTGCGCATTCTTGGAGTAGAACCGTTCGCTGACTCCCAGTTCCGCCCATATATCGGCATTACCCCAAATGGCGGCGCTATGGCTGACGCCGTCGCCGTCGAATTGCTCACTGCATCCTCCACCGCATTGATGTCCGCGGGGACTGCCGACTCTCTGGGACTTGGGCCGGGTGACACTATCGCGCTGGATGTTACAGGGATAGAGCGCAATGTCAGGATTGTTGGCCTGATCGAACCGGAAAACAGCCTGAGCGCCGAGACGCTCGAGAATCTGCTAATCACCGATATATCTACCGCCCAGGAACTCACATCATCCGAAGGCTATCTGAGCCATGTGGATCTCATCATACCCGATGGTGAACCTGGACAACTGTTGCTGGAACTCCTGAAGTCCGCCCTGCCGCCGGAGACTGCGGTAGTGACGCCTTCCACCCGATCTGAGGCCGTAGAGCAACTGACCGTATCGTTCGATCAGAATCTCTTCATGATCAGCCTCTTGGGTCTGATCGTTGGGGCCTTCCTCATATACAACGCTATGACGTTCTCAGTTGTGCAGCGTCGTCCGGTCATAGGTTCACTCCGCGCTATTGGAGTAACGAGGCAACAGGTATTCACTCTGGTTCTTACAGAATCAGCGGTGATCGGTCTGGTAAGTTCCGTACTAGGCGTGCTGCTCGGAATTGTCATCGGGCGAGGACTTGTGGACGTAATCACGCAGACCATTACGGACCTGTTCTACGTGGCCTCGGTCCAGGAAGTATCCGTACCGCTCTCAACCATAGCTAAGGGCGCGCTCTTAGGTGTGCTGGCCACGATTGGCGCTGCCTTCGTCCCCGCGCTGGAGGCTACCCGTGTCTCTGCCAGGGAGACTCTATCACGCTCTCACCTGGAATCGCGCTTCAGAGGGAAAGCGCCGCTGGCCTCCGTAATCGGTCTTGGCGCGCTGGTCGTCGGCTGTGGACTGGTGCTGTTGCCCGTGGGAACGCTATGGCTCTCCTTCTTGGGTCTGGCCGCGCTTATCTTGGGCGGGGCGCTGCTCACTCCCGCGAGCGTGATCCTGTTCAGTCGTGTTCTGGCGCCCGTTTTGAGTTCGATGTTCGGAGCGCTGGGGGGCATGGCGGCACGCGGAATCTCATCCTCCATCAGTCGCGCCGCGGTCGCGATAGCCGCGCTGTCCGTGGCCATTTCGGTTACCATCTCCATGGATACGATGGTACATAGCTTCCGCGATACTGTGGAACGGTGGCTGGACAGTTCGCTGGGCTCTGACATCTACATTTCTCCGGCCTCTCTGCGTTCATACCAGTCAGAATTCGAACTCGCGCCGGGAGCGCTGGAGCGCATCCGAGGCGTCGAGGGCGTGGGGAACGTGAGGACGGTCCGCAACTCGCGCGTAAACTCTCCCCAGGGAGAAGTGCGTTTGATTGCGACCGACGCGGGTATCGAGGTGTTCGTGGACCGCCAGTCGTTCAAACAGGGCGATCCGACACTCGTTTGGCACGAGTTGCAAACCGGAAATTCGATAGCGGTTTCCGAGCAGTTCGCATACCGGAACGATAAACGTATCGGTTCAACTGTACGCCTGTCCACGGCGGATGGCGATAAAGACTTCCGTGTATCCGGAATATACTACGACTACGGCAGCGCCGGAAAGGGCAGGGTGATGATGAGCCGAGCCGCCTATGCGCGCCACTGGGGAGACGACAGGTATTCCGGTGTGGCCGTGGACGTCGCTGGAGGTGTTAGTGTGGATGAACTGATAGCGAGGTTGGAGTCCGCTATCGGAAGCGGTCGGGGTGTAGTCATTCGATCTAACGCCGATCTCAAGGCGGCGGCGCTGGAGGTCTTCGAGAGGAGTTTCGCCATTACGAATGTGGTCCGAATTCTGGCAGTATTGGTTGCCTTCATCGGGGTCCTGGGCGCTCTCATGGCAATTCAGCTCGAGCGCTCAGTGGAATTCGGCGCCCTGCGCGTTATCGGGTTAACGCCGGGGCAGGTGTGGATCATGTTCACGTCGCAGAGCGGTCTGATGGGTGTGGTGGCGGGTCTGATGTCGGTGCCACTGGGTCTGATAGAGGCGGCTGTGCTGATATTCGTGATCAACCGGAAGGCGTTCGGCTGGACGATGGAGATGCAAGTCTATCCAACGGCCCTTGTCCAGGCGGCGCTTATCGCGGTAGTCGCGGCGCTGCTGGCGGGGGTGTATCCGGCGTTCCGAATGTCGCGCTCGTCGCCGGCCGAGGCGCTGCAAGAGGAGTAGGGAGGAGCGGTGGTAATATCCGATCAGGATCGGGGCATAGATGTTTCGGGGTGGGCTGACAATGAGATTTCTGGTCATAGTGGCAAGTATTGCGCTCTTGATGGCTGTGCTGTGCTGGGGCGTCTACGCGCTGACGCGCCCGAGTGAGGTCGTCGAGGTAAGAGCCAGCCTGTCCGT
>JAAXHY010000328.1 GCA_012270665.1 Dehalococcoidia bacterium | reverse complement strand
AAGCGGCGGCGCCTCTCGTCCGACAGTCACCACAGATTCAAGCGGAACGAATAGCACGATCAGCGACCCAGCGGCGGGAACGCTCGAAGATATCTATCTCGTCTCGAATGGCGCGAGCGCTGTCACGATCACTCTCCCAACTGTGACGGGGAACGCTGGCTACAAGGTAAACATTAAGCGACTCGGGACCGCGAACGTGACGATCTCACCCGCGAGCGGGACAATCGACGGAGCGGCTAACCAGGTTCTTTCTATCCAGTATTCAGCCTATACGCTGACGACGGATGGGACGAACTGGCATATCATTTAAAGGGGGCGATCTTGACTCACTTAGCAGTTAGAAAAGCCTCTTGCGCGTGGGTCGAGTTCACCCAATCCAGCGCGCAGACGATCTCTTCGGGAACCGATATCACTTGGGACACGAAGAGAACGACCGGCGGCGACAATATCTCAATTAATAGTTCGACCGGAGTGATCACCCTCGACAGCTCGAAGCGTTACTGGATCCAGGCATCAATCAATGTTGTCAGGAGTGGAAATAACGATTTTGCCTTTGAGTTCCAAACAGGAGCAGGCGGAAGCTTAACGGAGAGTGATGGGTCGTTTCCGGTTCTGTATATTGAACACGCAACAGGGGGCTTCCCCTATATTAATAGCTCTTTTGTTGCGTCTCTGATGGTTTCATATCCATCAACGACATATAAGCTCCGATGCACAAATATAGACGCGAACTCGACTTTTGCCTCTCAATCTCACCTCTTCGTGATGGAGTTGAAATAATGTCATACGATCCAGAACGCGAGGATAAATCAGAACTCTTTTCCGCTTGGAATAGTGCGAACCAGACCCTCCCCAATAAAACAGGGGGCTCGGAAGTAGACTTCAATACTACTCTTGTTTTGAACTCAATCGGAGAAGGAGATATCACTCTTTCGTCGAGCGTGATCACTCTTCCCGAAGATGGGCTCTATGCTTATTTTATGGGAGATTTAAGATCAACGCACGCTTCGCCCGTGAGTGGTGATCTATACGAGATCCACTTCGATCAAAATGATGGAGATCTATCATCCGGAGGGCAAATACACAGGCTCAACCGTCAAGATGATCAATGTTATTCTATAGCATCATCGGGAGAATTGAAGTTCGGTTATGCCTTCAGATCTGGCGGCAATACTATCGCGCCATGGGTCCGTGTTTTAGGTGTCTTAATTGAGGAGTGATTTATGACTTTTACAGCTCGCCCGATTGCCCCTTTTAAGATCGATATTCTCTCCGCGTCAGATCCGAGCTCTTTTGCGGCTGGTCAAAAGATCCCATGCACAGGAACGCCAACTAACACAGGAGCGACAGTAAGTAGCGGTCAGATAACAATCTCCGCGGGGAGTCACTGGCGGATCGAGTATTCAGCCAACTTCTTAGGAGATACTCAATTTGAGATTGGACTGTATTCAATCACTGATAGTCAATACATAGGCCATTCACTTTGGGGAACAACTGACAGCCAGAACCCGACAAGAGTGGGACGTGTCGTCGCGTCTGTTCTGGTGCTTAATTCAGAGATCTCGACCTCTAAGGTCATCGAGGCGCGCATCATCTCACAAGTCAACATGAGCTCTTCCTCCGCTATTAACTACGTCGGGAAGCCAGGCTTTAGAATCTTGGAGTTACCAGCATGACAGAACAACAAACCTACGCCGCTATCGCGCTCTCCGTTCTGATGTCCTTCTTCGGGGGTCGAGCGTCGGTCTCCTCCGTCTCTCACTCCGACGAGTGCAGACCAGAGATTGAGACGATCGGGCGCGCGGAGAAGCAGATAGGCGAGCTTGAGACTGCTCTCGCTGGCGCTGAAGCTCGCGGGCTGAAGGCGTGCGTCGCTCGCGAGCGTCGTCTTTGTAAAGGCCAGATCGAGGCGACCGAAGCAGCGGCGACCGCGCTCGACTGCATTATCTGCCGCAAGCGCTGCACCGACGGAGCGATCCCATGATTCCTCAACTCGCTCTAGTTGGTCTTCTCGCTCAAGCGCCGATTGAGACCGATCACTCTTTCGGCGTCGTCGCTAAAGCAGCGGCGGAGCTCGGTCTTGATGAGGCTTTCATCGATGCGGGTGAACGGACGCCTAAGCCAGGCTTTCTCTTGACGCGGAACCAGCTCGCGCGCCTTCTCGGAGATGTGAGCACCGCGCCAAGTCGTTGTGACGCTCGTCTTCGCGATCAGGGCTCAAGCTATGAGACGAAGTTACAAGAGAGCGCGCGTCGATGCGAAGAGCGTCTTGCGCCGATGGTCACGCGGATCGACGAGCTCCAGCGCATCGAAGATCAGCTTCAAGAGGATCTGATCACCGAGAGAGATCGGTTATGGTGGTGGAAGGTCGGGACGCTCGGCGGCGCCGCTGCTATCGTCACCACCTTCACCCTCATCCTAGTGATGGAGTAGACCAGTGGAAACGATGACGACAATCTCTCTTGGGAGCGGGATCGCTCTCGTCGCGATCCTTCTCCAGGTCATCAAGTTCAAGACCGAATCCGCCGCACAGATGGCGACGCTAGAACAGCGGGTCGTCTCCCTCGAAGCTCGCGCGAAGTCGGTTGACAGTGACCTTAAGGCGATCCGATCCGACCTCTCGGAGCTTAAGGCTCTCTATATGCGCCTTGAAGGCTACCTGAAGCGGACCCCTCCGCCCGTGTGAAGTGAAGGCGCCAGACCGGCCAATCGGTTACGGTCCAGTCCCATCGGCACCGATAGAGCAGCGCGCGGACTTGCTCGTCGATGTGTTGCTCTCCGAAGCTATACCACTCTCTCCGGAGCTCCTCGACGCGACGCTTCGCCTCTTGGAGTCGATACCAGATCTCGCGGCGTATGTGCTCCGGCGCTTCGTAGCACTCGACCTCTCTCTCCGTGAGGCGATCACGGTGAGCGGTGGCGAAGTCGAGCTCGCGACTGATCAGGCAGAGATGCGCCTCGCGAGTGATCGGGACCCACCAGATCCCGTCAACGTTGATCTTCATCCGCTGATGAGTTCGGCGAGTCGCCAAGACTCTGCAAGCGCTGACTGGCGCTTCCCTCTCTCGATCCACCATTCAAACGAGAGACCCTCTTTTG
>JAAXHY010000004.1 GCA_012270665.1 Dehalococcoidia bacterium | reverse complement strand
TCGCGCTCCCAAGCGCGCGGCGCAGTATATGGACATGGGCTTCACCGCCGTCAAGTTTGACCCCGTAATGCCGATGGGCGCGTTCGACCCCAGGCAGCTTTCACTCGAAGCGTTGAGCAACGCCGAACTGGTCACCCGCAACATCAGGGAGGCGGTAGGCGACAAGGTTGATCTCCTGATAGGCACGCACGGGCAGATGACCACCTCCAGCGCGATACGCCTGGCCAAGCGGCTTGAGCCCCAGGACCCGCTCTGGTTCGAGGAGCCGGTGCCGCCTGAAAACAGGCGCGAAATGTCCCGCGTTGCCCAGCACACTTCGATTCCGGTTGCTACCGGCGAACGTCTCACTACCAAGTACGAATTCGCCGACCTGCTCGGACAGCAGGCCGCCGCGATACTCCAGCCCGCGCTCGCTCGTGTCGGCGGCATTCTCGAGGCGAAGAAGATAGCCGGGATGGCAGAGGCGCACTACGCGCAGATGGCGCCTCACCTGTACTGCGGTCCGCTGGAAGCCGCCGCCAACATACAGATCTCCGCGTGCAGCCCCAATTTCCTGATACAGGAGAGCATAGAGCGTTTCGATGGCTTCTACGCAGAGATACTCAAGGAACCTATCCAGTGGGAGGACGGCTACATAATCCCGTCCACAAAGCCCGGAATCGGTATCGAGCTGGACGAGGAGGTCGCCGAGAAGCGTCTATACGGCGGAGGCGTGTTCCCCCAGATAGTGGACGAGCCTATATAGGGAGAGTATGACCAAATTCCTCACATTCGGCGAGACGCTTGTTCAGCACAACGCTGACTATATGGGTCCCTACGACCCGGACGGCAGCTATACCCGCCACGTCGCGGGCGCGGAGTCTAACGTCGCTCTCGACCTGCGAAGGCTGATGCCGGATAGCGAGGCGATCTGGGTGAGCCGTCTCGGACAGGACCCGGACGGGGACATGATCCTCGAACAGCTAAGGGACAGGATAACTGTCCACGCTCCGCAGTTTCAGGGAGAGTTCACCGGCATACAGCTTCTCAACCATCTCGGTGGGGGAGAAGTCATCCGCCGGTACAGGCGCGCCGGAAGCGCTGCGAGTCGCCTGTCCGACCCCGAGGTCCTGCCCCACCTGGACGGCAGTGACCTCGTTCACGTAACCGGAATCACCCCCGCGCTGAGCGACACCTGCCGCCGGACTGTTCTGGAAGTGATGCGCGCCGCTGTCGAGCGCGGAATCCCGGTCAGTATGGACGTGAACTACCGCGACGCGCTCTGGACTCCGGCGGAGGCGAGAAAGGTCTGCGATGAGATGCGCCAACTCGCCACGCTGTTCAAGGTCGGCCATGATGAGGCTGAGACTATCTGGGGACTCAACCTATCAGCCGAAGACTACGCCCTGCACTTCTTCAGCGGCAACACGCGCCTCATGGTGACCACCACCGGAGACAGTGGCGCGGTCGCCTACGACGGCGAGCAGATAACCGCGCATCCTGGCTTCACCGTGGACGTTGTTGACCCCGTTGGCGCGGGCGACGCCTTCGTCGCCGGATTCCTGGCGGGTATATTCCAGCGATGCGCGCTGCCCGATCTTCTCGATATGAACAGGGACACTCGCGCTCGAATACTCCACCGCGCCCTGGAAATCGGAAATGCCTGCGGCGCGATGGTCTGCACCCGACACGGCGACACCGAGCCGATGCCGGACATGGGCCAGGTGGACGAGTTCATCAGCCGCCCCGACGCTGTATCCTCGCCCAAGTGTCCCTGAGCGACACCGCGCGATTGAACACGGGTAGGACTTCCGAAGAATCCCTGTCCTTGGCGAAATACCCGACGCGCTCGAACTGGAATATTTCGCCGACCTCGGCGTCAGACAAAGAAGGCTCCACCTTGCATCCCGTTAGCGCTTGGAGCGAATCGGAGTTGATGAACTCCGTCCACTCCCTGCCGTCTGGCGTGTCGTTGGGGTTTGNNTCCGGGTCGTAAGTGCAGCGCACCTCTGTCACGTTACCGTCCGCGTCCTTGACTGCCTCCTCGCACTTGATGAAGTAGCCATACCGCAGCCGCACTTCTCGTCCCGGCGCGAGACGATAGAATCTGCGCGGCGGATCTTCCATGAAGTCGTCGCGCTCGATGTAGATCTCCCTCGTGAACGGGACGCGGCGCGTTCCCGCGCTCTCGTCTTCGGGATTGTTGATGGCGTCCAGGCAGTCCGTCTCACCCGCTGGGAAGTTCTCTATGACTACCTTTAGCGGATTCAGAACCGCCATGCGACGTTCGGCGCGCCGGTTCAGGTCGTCACGCAGGTTGTGTTCCAGCAGCGCCATCTCGGTCAGCGCGGTTGTCTTGTTGATTCCCACCTCGGCGCAGAAGTTGCGGAGCGCTTCCGGCGTGTATCCGCGCCGCCGCATTCCGGCCAGCGTCGGCATACGCGGGTCGTCCCAGCCGTCGACATGGCCGTCCTCCACCAACCTTATCAGCCGGCGCTTGCTGAGGACGGTGTGCGAGATGTTGAACCGCGCGAACTCTATCTGCTGCGGCCTGTACAGACCAAGTTCCTCCAGGAACCAGTCGTACAGCGGGCGATGGTCCTCGTACTCCATGCTGCAAAGCGAGTGGGTAATGCCCTCTATCGAGTCCGAAATCGGGTGCGCGTAGTCATACATCGGGTATATATGCCACTTGTCGCCTGTTTGATGATGCGGAACGTTCCGAATGCGATAGATGGTCGGGTCGCGCATATTCATGTTGGGCGACGCCATGTCTATCTTGGCGCGCAGCACGTAAGCCCCGTCCTCGAACTCGCCGTCCCGCATACGGCGCAGCAGGTCAAGGTTCTCCTCCACCGACCGGTCTCGGTAGGGGCTGTTGCGTCCGGTCTCGGTCAGCGTTCCCCTATACTCCCGGATCTCCTCCGCGCTCAGGCTGTCAACATATGCCTTGCCCTCCATCACAAGCTGTTCGGCCAGTTCGTAGAGACGCTCGAAGTAGTCCGATGCGAAGAACTCGCGCTCCTCCCAGTCGAAGCCCAGCCAGCGCACGTCGCGTTCGATGGCCTGCACGAACTCGACGTCCTCGGTCTCCGGGTTCGTGTCGTCCATGCGCAGGTTGCACCATCCGCCGAACTCCTGCGCGATGCCGAAGTTGAGGCAGATCGACTTCGCGTGGCCGATGTGCAGATAGCCGTTCGGCTC
>JAAXHY010000171.1 GCA_012270665.1 Dehalococcoidia bacterium | reverse complement strand
TGGATACCCGCTTTCGCGGGTATGACAAAGCGGGAATGTAATTGACTGAAACTCAGCAGATTCCGGCAAGAACCCATCGGGGGCTTATACGCGGCTCGGTGTTCGCTCTCAGGCGGAACCCGAATATGCTTATGGGCAGCGTGATCCTCGCCATCGTGGTGGTCATCGCCATAGTCTCGCCCTACCTGACGCGCACCGATCCCTCGGCGCTGAACCCGTTCGACCGACTTCAGGCTCCGAGTTCGGTCCACTGGTTCGGAGCGGACCACCTGGGCAGGGACGTGTTCGACAGGACGCTCGTGGGGAGCAGAATTTCGCTGCTGGTAGGCTTCTCGGTGGGGCTTGTCACTTCCGTCGCCGGGCTGCTCATAGGACTCGTTTCAGGGTACTACCGTCGCCTGGACAATGTCATCATGCGGTTCATGGACGGCCTGATGGCGTTTCCGTCGCTGCTGCTTGCGCTCGCTCTGATCGCGGTGCTGGGAGCCAGCGTGTTCAACGTCATACTCGTCATATGTGTGGTGGATACGCCCAGAATGGTGCGCGTGGTCAGGGGTTCGGTATTGTCGCTGAGAGAGCAGCAGTTCGTCGAGGCGGCGAATGCCATCGGCACCCCCGCATGGAGAATCCTGCTGCGTCACATCGCTCCGAATACGTTCGCGCCGGTCATGGTGCAGGCTACGTTCATCTTCGCCCTCGCGATAATAGTCGAGGCAAATCTCAGTTTCTTGGGCGCGGGAGTACCTCCCTCGATTCCAAGTTGGGGGAACATCATGGGGCAGGGACGCACGTATCTTCAGATCGCGGTATGGGTCACTTTCTTCCCAGGCCTGTTCCTGTCTCTGTGCGTTCTCTCGATCAATCTCGTCGGCGACGGTCTGCGGGACACTCTGGACCCCAGGTTCTCCAGAAGGGCGTGATTCTCCAGTTTTTAGTCGTTAGTTCTTAGTTTCTGGGCGCGTTGGTTGTAGCGGGTGGAGAGAACTACCCTCACCTTAGCCCTCTCCTTTGAGGGAGGGGGTCTGTTGGCTGATATTCAAGTTTACCTGCCCTTGACAGCCTATCGAGGGAGAGGGAACTCTCTTTGAGTCGCTTTTGTTGACTGAATAAAAGTTCAGACATATAATTCCGACAACACTCAGGGCCAAACATCCTGAGAATCGTTTGTAACCGCGTCTAAACCGAGACGATTATCAATTCTTCGAATGTTGAAAGAATACAGATAGCAGGGAGGACTTTCATGCGACGTTTTAATTGGATTGTAGTGGCGTTGGCGTTAGCGGCCATACTGGTATTTGCCCTGGCCTGCTCCAGTACGGAAGAACCCGCAGCCCCCGCCGCGCCACAGGCCCCGGCCCCCGCAGCGCCAGCGGCGGCGGCCCCCGCGGCCTCGATGCAGCAGCCGGCCGCGCCGCAGGCCCCGGCGGCAGCCGAACCCGCCGCGCCCGCCGCGCAGGCCCCAGCGGGAACACAGGCGCAGGCGCCCTCCGTGGCTGCCGTCAGGCCGGCGTCCAGGCCGATAACGATGGGCGGCGAGGCCAAGTCCGGCGGTACGCTCAAGTATGTTCCGCAGGGCTCGATCAAGTTCATAGACCCGATGGCTACGGGCGCAATCGTTACCGGCACGGTGGGCCGCCATTCCTACGACCAACTGTTCTGGAGAAATGCCAATTACGAGATATTCCCGCAGATGCTGGACAGCTGGAGCATCAGCGAGGACGGCACCGAGTACACTTTCAAGGTCAGGGCCGGCCAGATGTTCCACAATGGCGACCCGCTCCGCATGGTGGACATAGCCGAGTCCCACAACCGCTTCGCGCGTGTTGACCCGCTTGGCCGCCAGCTTCTGGGCATATCCGCAGGGAACGAGGGTAAGGATCGCTCCGACCAGGTATTCAACCAGACCTTGGACGAGAGCAACAATACCATCGTAATGACGTTCGAGCAGCCGACCGCGATGGTGCTTGAATTCATGGCGCAGCTCGACCCACGCCAGCCTTCCATCATGCACAAAGACATCTGGTCCGTAGCGCCGGGCCAGCCCGTAGATATTGGGATAGGCACCGCGGCATATGAGTTGGTCGAGTGGATACCCGGCGAGGTGTTGAAGTTCGAGAAGTTCGCCAACTACGTGCCCAATACGGGCGAGCCGTGGGACTTCACCAAGGGCGAGATAACACAGTACCTAGACGGCTTCGACGCGCTGGACATACCAGACCACGCCACGCGTGTGGCCGCGATTCAGACCGGCGAGGTTGACGTACTGGATGACTTCAGGATTGACCTGGCACAGACGCTGACGGGAGTGTCTGGCGTAGAATGGTCGCCCATCCGGGACGGCAACTACGGTGGGACGAGCTTCAATCCCGCCCATCCTCCGTTCGACATGAGTGAGGCTGGTAGGCTGGCGCGCCGCGCGGTTCATGCAGCGGCTCCCAACGACAGGATAATGCAGGCGGCGGTTGGCGACGAGAGCATGTGGACGGAGTGCTACCTCGTAATCCACTGCGGCACGCCCTGGGGTTCCATGGCTGCGGACGAAGTTCAGGCGGAGGGCATCAAGACCAGGTCCGGGGACCTGGACACCGCCAGGCGTCTGCTGGACGAAGCCGAGGCTCTCAGTCCAGGTATCAAGGACCTGCCGGTACGCATCCTGGCTGCTTCGGATATGCCGTTCATGCCTGAGGCGGGCCTTGTGATGTGGGAAGCGATGAAAGAGATGGGCTTCACTAACGTAGAGCTTGTCTCTTTGGACTGGGGATCCCGCGTGGCTCTCACAGGTTCGGACGGTCCATGGGAGATCGCCACAACGTGGTCGAACTTCGCCAACGGTCTGAACCCACTGGCGCCGCATATGCCGGCCAGCCCAAGCAATCTCGGCTGGGACGTGCCTGAGATCACCGAACTGCGCAATCAGTTCCTCACCGAGACTGACCCTGAGATTTTGCAGGGACTCTACGATGAGATGAACCGCACAATCTACAACAACCCTCATTCGATCAACCACTTCATGTTCTCTCCGCCCAGGGCGATTCGGGACGACGTGAATGGATTCTGCATAGACTGCCTGTTCCCCATACTCCACAACGTATGGATTGATAGGTAGAGCAACGACTTAGATCGCGCGGCAGGAGGATCCTCGCGGTTCTCCCGCCGCGCGACAGTATATAATCTATCTGGCTTGCGGGGCGCTGGATTCTCGCGAAAGCGGGAATGACGGGCGTGGAATCGCGCCAGATTTAGAGAGGTTCGGCTTCATGCTGCCCTACATTCTGCGAAGGGTAGTTATGGCGATACCCGTGTTCATCGTGGTTTCGATCATAACCTTCTCCATAATGCAGCTTGCGCCAGGAGATCCGGCGGCAATACTGCTGGGCGGTGACTTTCTCCAGATAGCCACGGAGGAAGACATAGCGCAGGCGAGGGCGGCGCTCGGCGTCGACCGGCCCGCAATCGTCCAGTATCTGGACTGGATGGGCGGCTTTTTCGTGGGCGACCTCGGCACGTCCCTCTTCACGGGCAAGTCGGTCGCCGAACTGATTTCGCCCAGGATCGAGCCGACCCTGTCCATGATTCTCTTTGGGATATTCCTGGCCATCGTATTGGGAATTCCAATGGGCATACTGGCGGCTTGGAAGTCCAACACGTGGATTGACCGCGTGGTGATGTTGTTTGCGGTAATAGGGTTCTCTATGCCGGGCTTCTGGCTGGCGTTCAACCTGATATGGCTGTTCAGCGTGACGCTAGGGTGGACGCCGGTATTCGGGTTCGCGGAGTTTTCGGACGGCGTGCCCCAGTTCTTCAGGCACCTAATCCTGCCATCTCTCTCCATCGGAGTTTCGTTCATGGCGCTCAACGCTCGCATGACACGCTCAAGCATGTTGGAGGTTCTCAGAGACGACTACATACGCACCGCGCGCGCCAAGGGCTTGGTGGAAAGTGTAGTGCTGTTCAGGCACGCGCTCAGAGCGGCCTCGATGCCAATCGTTACCATCATCGGACTCAGTTTCGCCGGGGCAGTTACGGGCGCGGTGCTAACCGAGACGGTATTCGCCATACCCGGCATGGGGAGGCTATTCGTCGGGGCGGTAGGCGACCGGGACTTCCCGGTGATACAGGGCCTCATGATGATATTCGCGGGCGCGTATGTGTTCGTGAACCTAGCAGTAGATATACTCTACGCCTATCTTGACCCCAGGGTGAGGTACTAATGGCTGCCGAAGCGATTCAACCCCGCTCGAGATGGGCCACCGGGGTCAGAAACGCCCGGCGCGCGCTGCTGAAGAACCCGAACATGCTGGCGGGCTTCGTCATCCTGTTGATCATCTCATTCTTCACGATATTCGCGGGCACCGTTGACCGGTACGACCCGCTGAAGCTGGAGCCCCTGGACAGGCTGCTGGCGCCCTCACTCGAACACTGGTTTGGGACGGACAACACCGGTAGGGACGTCTATTCGCGCACGATACACGGCGGTCGCGTCTCGCTCCTAGTCGGCTTCTCAGTCGCCCTTCTCACGGTGTGCGCGGGCATGGTAGTTGGGCTCATATCCGGGTATGACAGGCGCGCGGACATCGTCATCCAGAGATTCATGGATGCGATAATGTCGTTCCCGACTCTGCTGCTAGCGCTCGCGCTGATAGCGATGCTGGGCAGTTCCATTACCAATGTCATCATCGTCATAACGGTAGTGGATACTCCTCGTATGGTGCGTATCGTTCGGGCGCAGGTTCTTGCGCTGCGGGAGTTCCAGTTCGTGGAGGCGGCGCGCTCGATAGGCGCGCCCACCTGGAGGATACTGCTTCTGCATGTCGCGCCCAATACATTCGCGCCGGTGATGGTGCAGGCGACTTTCGTGTTCGCCACGGCTATACTGGTGGAGGCAGGGCTGAGCTTCCTGGGGCTGGGTATCCCGCCCGAGCTTCCAAGCTGGGGCAATATTCTCGCGCTCGGAAGGACATATCTACAGACTGCCGTCTGGGTCGCCTTCTTCCCAGGACTGATTCTCACCATCACGGTGCTCGCCATCAACCTGGTCGGAGACGGACTGAGGGACGCCCTCGATCCCAAGCTGGCGAGGCGCGAGTAGTCTGCTCTATGGCGAGACGTGAGTCCAGCCAGCGGACCGGGGGACTTTGGATATGTACCTCGCAATCGCTCTAGGTCTGAGGGTCTTCGCCGGATTTGGGTTGTCCGCTCTTCTTGCCGTGTGCGCAATCCTGATCACTTGGGCCTTGTACTACTTCATGGACTATCTCTGGCCGAGATGGGTGTTCGTGACGCTCTGGTTCTCACTGCCGGGGGTGGGAGCGGGTATGGGCGCGACGATTGCGTGGTGGGACTCGGAGGAAGCGAGACGCATGAAGGCTCTCAGGACGGGGACATGGGTCTTGCTGGGACTGGTCGGCGCATGGACAGCCTATTACTACAAGACGGTGGTTGACCCCAACCCGGCGGTGTTCAGTTCGCGCGAGATTTCGTCCGCGGCCATACTTTGGACCATGATTGTGCCCAACGTGGTGGCGTCGGTCATAGGGGCGTACAGGCAGATACGGACGGGGTGGATCTGAGGGTGCATGGGCCGCTTTCTTCCCTTCGGCAGCGCGTCCGTGTCATAAGCTACAATAGAGAAAGACTGGGATAGGATACGTATGACGACTATCAACAACATAGAGGACTTCCTCAGTATCCTGCGGGAAGATGAGACGTTGCGTTCAGCAGTGCGGCGCGAGCTGTTGACCGAGGAATTGTTGGCGCTACCGCAACGAATGAGCTCTCTGACGAAGAGTATAGAGCTGTATAAGGAGACTACCAACCAGCGATTCGACAGCGTAGAGAGCCGCTTGGACAGACAGGAGGAGACCACCAACCAACAATTCGGCATCGTGTTGAGTCGTCTGGACAGACAACATGAGATGTACAGACAGCAGCATGACGACCTTGGGAGATTTAGGGGCAACTATGCCATGTACGCCGCGCGAAAGAACAGATATGAGATCGCCCGATTGTTCGCCCAGACGCGCCTCATGAGGCGGATAGAATATAACTTGCTCGATAGTAACGTACTGAACCAGATGCTCAATGACAACTACGAATCTCTGGATACCCTGGGACTCAGTGAAGAGACGTTGGACTCTTTTCCCATGGCGGACCTGGTTATAGAAGTTAAGGACAGGAGAGGCTCCGGGCCGGGCTTCTACATCGCAGTGGAAGCGTCTTTCACGGCGGACGGCCGAGATGTAACAAGGGCGGCCGAGCGAGCGCGAATTCTTGGATGCGCGACCGGGCTAGACGCTTACGCCGTAGTCGCGGCAGTTAGGTTGGCTCCCAGCGTTGACAACCTGATCTTTGAGGATGTCGAAAGGTTCATGGAAGCAAATGACGGGAATGCCGCGTTTTGGTATCCGTTGGTCAAGGATGATCTGGAGCCACCAGATCCTCAATAGAACAGAATCCTTTTGAAGGGCGCGCCGTTTAACCCCAGGTTGTGTGCGTCGTCCCATCAGTTTCCCGGCGGCTCAGTGACCTTCAGGACCTGGTTGACATCGAGCCCGGTCAGTACCTGGGTGCGACC
>JAAXHY010000071.1 GCA_012270665.1 Dehalococcoidia bacterium | reverse complement strand
GGCTAAGGGCAACCGCAAGGGTTTGCGCTAGGGAGTAATACGACTGGCAGGGCCCGCGCAAGATCGGCATTATTGGGATTTCGCCAGCAACTAGACACTGGATTGCCGAGCGGCGAGCCCTTCGGAGTTCTCGCTTTCACGGGAATGACAATATGTGGCTATGAGTCGCGGAATCGAGCCTTTGCGCAAGCCCTGAGGATATGTGTTCGGCGCGATAGACCATGCCGAGCAGTTTCCCGTAATCTACCGGCCGGTGACGCGGAGTGCCTCGTCAACGACTTCCAAATGAGCGAGGCGTCAGGGTTCGGCCCCAGGCGTCACTTCACTCGTGGCCGTCGCCGCGATTGACGGGTTTATTCCGATTCCGGTCTTGTATGCGGCCATGCATCTGCTGACACACATCGCGATAACCGCCGTTACCACGTTCGCGGCTAGAGACCAGACAGGCAAAGCCATCGCCGCAACGGTGGCGGGCTCATCATTCGCGCTCAGCGCCCCCGTCCACGTTACAGACGCCCCTCTGCTGATACCGAGGTTCCCGCCTATGCCGTTCGCTCTCCACGCCATCCACAACTACGACACTCGTCGGACCCCGTTGCAGGAAGCAAGAATGTGAGAGACTCATTCTGGGATCAGATCATCTAGATCACTTAAGCTCAGATGTTCGGTTATGGACCACCCACCCGGCGCTCCGAGCACATTAACGGCCCTCACACGAAAGACGTAAGTTACGCCCTCAACCAATCCAGTCATAGTGTAGGAGTTTTGATCTCCAGGCACAGTATCCTCAATCGGATTGAGCCACTGGCCACTGTCCTTGTCTTCTTCCCACTGCACGATGTATTCGTGGATGGGCGTCCCGTTGTCGTAGGGCACATACCAAGAGATACCTATCTCTGAGGCTCTATAGCTAAGCGTGTGTGTACTCGGTGTAGATGGCGGTACAGACGGCTGGGCGGTAGTCATGGGGTTGACTGCATCATAGGACGGACCATCATTGGCATACATTTGAACTGTGTAGTAATATTTGTTGGTTAGCCCGGTTATCGTGTACGAAGGTTGTAGGACCCATACTACCTTGGAATAGAGCCAAGGTTCATGATAGTAGTCCCTTATGGCGTTCTGCGCCCACAGTTGAGCGTAGCGCAATTGATCATAGTTTGGACTTCTTTCGACGACACCATCAGATAGCCAGACTGTGGCTGAGTATGACCCGCCACTACTGTACACTTCGGCATAACGTCCGCTTCCCCACCAACTCAAGATCTTGACACCGTTGAGATCCCACCAACCGGAGTCGAGTTCCATAACCGATGCGGCCGGGTCGAAATCAGTACCCTCACGCCACCGCACATAGTATCCGTGGATGCGTGAGGCTGAGTGAGGGTCTGTCAGGGATACATCGAACTTTCCATTCCCGGGCGTGATCGTGAGGTCGTATGGACTCTCGAGGAGATCCACAGGAGGCATCATGATGGTGAATCCGCCGATTACATTGTCATACAGAATTGTTCCGTCTTGATATCTGCCATACGCCGCGCGAACTCGACCCAAGTAGGTATTTTCGTTGGTTAGTCCGGTTATCGTGTACCAAGAGGTTTCTACGTACTCCAATCTGGCATACAACCAAATGTCCCCGTAGTGGTCCCTTATGGCGTTCTGCGCCCACAGTTGGGCGTAGAGCAATTGGTCATAGTTTGGACTTCTTTCTACGACACCATCAGATAGCCAGACTGTGGCTGAGTATGACCCGCCATTACTGTACACTTCGGCATAACGTCCACTTCCCCACCGACTCAAGACCTTGACACCGTTGAAATCCCACCAACCGGAATCAAGTTCCATATCCGATATGGCTGGATCGAAATCAGTATCGGACAGACGCCACTGAACAACGTAACCCGTATGTGAAGCTGCGTCATCATCTATCCAGGATACGCTTATCTCTCCGTCTCCGTATGTAGTTTCGATCCCTCCGTTACCACCAGCGCGAGCGGAGGAAGTTGCGCTGAATATCATCGCAAGGGCAAGGAGCGCTGATAAGCCTGTTCCCAGAATAAAAGATCGGCGGCGGCGGCCAGCAACCTGTTCATAGAATTTCTTCGAGATTGATATCATTTGAGTAAAATCTCCTCGTGTGGTGTGGTTGCGCGAGCGGCATTTTATGTTAGGCATGTTATGCTGTCAATGGCCAATATGAGCTAACGCGTACCCACTTTTGCAGGGCTTGCGCAAAGTTTCGATTCGCACACCCGCTTATTTCTCCCGCCATTCCTGCGAAAGCGGGAACCCCGAAGGGCTCGCCGCTTGGCAATCCAGTGTGTGGTTGCTGACGAAGTTTCAATAATGCCGATCTTTCACAGGCCCTATACGACCGGCTGCGGGCATTGACGTTCCATGTTCCAGTGCGTACTATCCAGCGGTATCATATCAACGTCATGTCCAGGAGGTAGGGAGTGAAGTACGACTACATCGTGATTGGAGCGGGGTCGGCGGGCGCGATCCTCGCCACGAGGCTTTCGGAAGACCCCAACACCTCTGTGCTCCTGCTGGAGGCGGGCCCGGACTACCCGGACATAGACGGCCTGCCGGAGGAGGTCAAGTACGGCTACAAGTCCACCAAGCCCATCTGGGATAGTGACCACAACTGGCAGTACACGGCCAGGGGCACCGACAAGGCGGAGATCGAGATTCCCAGGGGCAAGGTGACCGGCGGGTCGAGCGCGATCAACGGGCAGGTCTTCCTGCGCGGCATTCCGGAGGACTATGACGACTGGGCGAAGTGGGGGAACGACGAGTGGGGCTTCCAGAAGCTGGTACCTTACTTCAACATGGTGGAGACGGACACCACCTACCAGGACGATCCCGGAGATTTTCATGGCTCGAGCGGACCCATCATCTGTCACCGGTTCCCGCAGGAGGAGTGGCAGGAGGGGAACAACGCCTGGTTCGAGGCGTGGCGAGACAGTGGGCATCCGCACTGCGAGGACCACAACGCACCCGGCACCGCCGGAGTGGGGCCAATACCGCTGAACAATCCAGAGGGCATACGCTGGTCCACGTCCATAGGATACCTCGGCCTCTCGCGCCACCGGCTCAACCTGACCATCAGGGCCAACGTGACGGTCAAGAGAATATTGTTCGACACCAGAGGGGAACGTCCCAGGGCGACCGGCGTGGAGGCGGTCTCAGACGACGAGACCTTCGTCGTCGAGGCGGAGGAGATAATCCTCAGCGCGGGCGCCATCGGGTCGCCCCAGATACTCATGCTCTCGGGTGTGGGCCCAGCCGATCACCTGGGAGAACACGGAATCGAGACCGTCATAGATTCACCGGGCGTCGGCCAGAATTTGGCAGACCACCCTCTCCTCATGATTCTGTGGGCGACCAGGCCGGAGGTGGAACTGAAACGCTTCGTGCCCAACGGGCAGCTACTGGTGAGGTACACCGCGGAGGGTTCTTCTATGGATAACGACATGATCGTTTACCTGTCGGCGGCATCCGGCAAGATACGCAAAATGGGCGGCCAGCACGGCGACCTGGTGGGACTGGGCGCCGGACTCGGGCTGAACCTGGCGCTGTCCAAGGGCGAACTTCGGCTCCGATCCAATGACTACAGGGACTATCCCTACCTTGACTACAACCTTCTTGACCACGAGGAGGACCTGCGCAGGTATCGAGACGGCGTCCGGCTGATAGTCGGCCTGGAGGAACATCCGGCGATGGCCGCCATGATAGACAAGAGGGTCTATCCCGAGGACTCTGACCTTGAATCGGACGAGGCACTGGATATGTGGATGAAGAGGTACGTAGGGACCGGACATCACATATCCTGCACCGCGAAGATGGGGCCCAGTTCGGACCCAATGGCCGTGGTGGACCAGTACGGCAAGGTCTATGGGGCGGATGGTCTGCGGGTCGCGGACGCCTCGATCATGCCGGAGTGCGTCCGGGCCAACATCAACGTCACCGTCCTGATGATGGGCGAGCGGGTCGCGGACTTCATCAAGCAGGGAAAGTGAAGATCGGTATCCCCTGACGGAGACCTTTGCGTCACCGCGTTAATCTTAGAAGTTGGAGGGGTATCGAATTGGCTGCGGACAGACTGACCGACAAGATATACGGATGCCTTCTGGGAGGTCTCATTGGCGACGCAATGGGCGCGCCCACTGAGGGAATGCATTACAGGCAGATCATCGAAGAGTTTGGACCCGAGGGCGTTACCGACTTCGAGGGGGTCGGCACCGACGACACAGCTATCAGGGGCCAGTTGATAGACGCCATATTCAAGAGCGACGGTCATCCGACGGTGGACCACTTCGCACAGTCGTTCAAGGACTTCAGGGACCAGAACCGGCATCTGTGGTTCATTCCGGTGCGGAACGCTTTCCACAAGTTCGACCAGGGAGTGGAGCTGCCGGCCTACGCGGGATGGGGGAATATGCAGAGTTCCTCGACCGCCATGGCCATATCTCCGATGGGAATAATCAACGCCTGCGATCCTCGCCAGGCGGAGCTGGAGACGATGGACGTGGCATCGTTCATCCACAACGGGGCCTCGGGGTATTGCCGCGACGCGGCCTGCGCTATGGCAGCGTCGGTGGCGGCGGCCTTCGACGCAAACGCGACTGTGGAGAGCGTAGTATATGCCGCTACCCGGTATCTGCTGCCCGTGAGCGCCGCGGAGATCAAGCAGACCATCGCCGCGGCCTTGGACCTGGCTGCCGAGAGCGGCTCATACGAACTGTTCCGCGAGAGTTTCTACGAACGGTTCCAGCGGACCGTGCTGGCGGACTCGATGGAGACTATCCCCGCGACCCTAGCGATACTGACCCTAGCCGAGGGCGACCCAGCGCGCGCGATAACGTGGGGCGCCAATTTTGGGAGAGACGCCGACACAATCGCCACGATGGTCGGGGGCGTAGCGGGCGCGCTGCACGGGGCGTCCGGGCTACCATCCGAGTGGGTCGCCAAGGTGGAGGCGAATACGGACGTCACATACAGGGATGACTCCCGGCGACTGGCGCGGATAGTCCGCAGACGCATCGAAGAGTCGAAGGAGAGACTGGCGGCGCTGGAGTCTTTGGCGTAGGTCTCTCAATCGCTTCCGGAGTGTAGTTCAGCCCGTTCTCCACTGTTCGGCGTCGTCTTCGGGTTCGTACCCGACCAGTTCGCGCGAGTTGGAGATGTCCCAGAAGCGCCAGGTGTT
>JAAXHY010000030.1 GCA_012270665.1 Dehalococcoidia bacterium | reverse complement strand
CACTGGTGGAGTCGGGCGCGCTAACCCAAGAACAGGCCGACGAGTATCAGGCTTGGCTGGACTCCAAGCCCGAAGGCATATTCGACTTCGACCGCAAAGGCTTCGGCAAGGGCCGTCACGGACGTGGTGGACATCATAAGTTCGGCGATTTCTCACGCTGGGCTCGGCCTGATTCGCGCAGCTGACGTCTTTCCATAAGTGTCACATCCCGGGGACGGACAAAACTCCGTCCCTAACAACCTCTCCAATGCTATAATGTCCACATTCCAACCATATCCCACCACCGAAAACCCGACTAACATGAACGACATCTACTCAGAGTCCGTCGTCTTTGACGCTCTCAACGTGAGCAACTGGGACAGCCAGGGGGTGTACGACAGCCTTCACGCGGGTCGGGTCACCGGTATCAACGCGACCATCGCGATCTGGGAAAACTACCGCGAGACGATGGACAACCTCGCGGCGTGGGTTCACAGGTTCGATTCACAGTCCGAGACGCTGACTCAGGCGGGCTCGGTGTCCGACATACTCCAGGCTAAGGAGGAGGGTAAGACGGCGGTCGTGCTTGGCTGGCAGAACGCCTCTCCGATAGAGAACGATCTGGACCGGCTCGCGCTGTTCCACAAGTTGGGCGTGCGCATCATCCAGATCACGTATAACGAGCGCAATCTTGTCGGAAACGGCTGCTACGAGCGCAACGACGAAGGACTCAGCAACTTCGGGCAGGATGTGGTTCGCGAGATGAACAGGCTGGGGATGCTCATAGATCTGTCCCACGTCGGAGACCGGACCACACTCGATGCCGCCGAACTCTCCGAGCAGCCCGTGGCCTGCACCCACGCCAACGCGCGCGGGTATTTCGACCATCCCCGCAACAAGACGGATGACGCTCTCCGCCTGATTACCGAACGAGGTGGTGTAATCGGCGCCAATGCGTTCCCTCCCTTCCTGCGGAATGAGTTCGAGTCGACGCTGAGTGACTATGTGGACGCGATAGACGACCTGGTAGAGAGGGTTGGCATAGACCACGTTGGCATCGGCACGGACTATACCCAGAATCAGCCCAAAGCCTTCTTCGACTGGATATTCTCGCAGCAGGGCACCAAGCTCAGGGACGTCTCGGACGTGTATCCCGAGAATCTTCTGCACCCCGAGGGCATGGAGACGCCGGACAGCCTTTCCAACGTGGCTGCTGAACTGCTAGATCGAGGGTACACTCCCCAGGACGTAACCAAGGTCCTCGGGGGCAACTGGCTCAGGCTGTTCCGCCAGGTCTGGGGAAGCTGATCCAACAGCCGCAGGGAACCCATCCTACCGATAACCGGATACTAATGACTGAAAACTCCCTCCCCGACCGACCACGAATGCCCACCGGCTATGGTGTCGGCGACCCGCAATACGGCTTCGAGGCTATCGAGTGGTCGTGGGTCGTCAAGCGTATGAGTGGTGCGCGAAACTACTGGGTTATCACCACCCGCACGGACGGCAGACCGCATGCCAGCCCTGTATGGGGAGTCTGGCAGGACTCCGCGTTCCACTTCTTCACTGACCCCGACTCGCTCAAGGCGCGTAACATACACCGCGACCCGCGCGCCGTGATCCACCTCGAGAGCGGGGACGAGGTTGTGATCATGGAGGGAACACTCGAATCGGTGGCCGCCACGCCGGACGTCGTATCCGCCTACGAGAGCAAGTACGGCATATCGCTCGGGGACGAGCCGGAGGGCCTGTATCGTCTGAAGACCACCAAGGTACTCGCGTGGCTGGAGTCCGACTTCCCAAAGACAGCTACGCGGTGGCTGTTCTGAGGTTGATATGACGATTTATGAGAACCTGACCATCACGGACGGCGACCGGCTATACGATATGCTTGGAGACGAGACCGTATTGCGTAACTGCGACTTCGACGGGGCCGACTTCGAGGGTATCGAGGCCGACATTCTGGTCATCGAGGACTGCACCCTCCGACGCGCCAATCTCTCCAACCTACTCTGCCACGACCTGCGTCTGAAGGACTCGACCCTGGAAGAGGCCGCCCTGAACAGCATGGAGGCACACGAGGCGGAGATAACGGGCTGTAGTTTCATGTCCGCAAGAATGTTGAAAGTCAGCCTGAACCTGTCACGGCTCACCGACTGCGACTTCTCCGGGGCAGACATGGACGGCGCGAACCTGTTCGGCGCGGACCTCACGGGCTCTCGATTCAGGGGCGTTGACCTTTCTACGGTGAGACTCGAAGGCGCGAACATCGAGCGGACAGACTTCAGCCTGGCCTCTCTCAGAGAGCACAGCTTCCGGGGGCGAAAGCTGGCCGGTGTGAACTTCACTGAGGCCGACCTTGAGGGCTGCGACTTCAGCGACGCCGTGTTCGAGGACTGCCACCTGGTTGGAGCGTATCTGTCCGAGCGTACCCGGTTCGACCGCGCCGATCTGCGTGGATCTTTCGTCTCTGGCGCTCATCTGGTGAAGGCGAGCCTCAGGGGGGCGCTCATGCTGCCCTCGCAGGTCAACACTATGGTCTTCGACGGGTTCGGCATCGTGGTGTTTATGGATGATGAGAGCGATTAGGCATATAATTGTCTAAAAGTGAGTTTGTGCGAGGCCGCCGTGACGATAACAAAAGAGAGAACCAAACTTCTGACTGCGGACGATCTTCTGCGTCTTTACAGCGAAGGCGTGCATGGAGAATTGATAAGAGGAGTGTTGTGCGAAAAGATGGGGTCAGGTGAAGAACACGGCGAAATTGCAGGACTTCTATTCCATTTCCTAATGAGTTTCGTCAGACCGCGGAGGTTGGGTAGGCTGGTGCTGACCGATGTTGGTGTCCGGTTGGAGCGGAATCCCGACACCGTACGAGAGCCTGATATCGCCTTCATATCTGCCGATAAGCGTCCACGGGGTATCCGGAACACTGGTTATGTCGAAGTAGTCCCCGACCTCGTAGTGGAGGTAGTGTCTCCTAACGACCGCCTTGTCGAAATAAACGACAAGGCCAGGATGTGGCTGAACTATGGCGTTCCCATCGTATGGGTTGTGAATCCGGATACTCGCGCTGTCGAGGTTCATTCGGTGGATGGCCCCGTCGTCACTCTGACCGAGGCCGACGAGTTGGACGGCGGCGCGGTCCTGCCCGGATTCACCTGTCCTGTGCGAGACATCTTCGATCTGTAAGCGACCAACGGAGGAAACACGTGAAACTCGGACTGTTCCTTATGCCGCTGCATTATCCTGAGAGGCTGCACGCGGACACGTTCCAGGAAGATTTGGAACTGATGGAGTACGCGGACGGACTCGGATACTCCGAGGCGTGGATTGGGGAGCACTTCCTGCTGCCGTTCGAGAATATGCCGTCGCCTGAACTGTTCATCGCCAGGGCGTTGGGGGTTACCAAGCGGATGTCGTTCGGGACGGGAGTGTCGCTACTCGGATTCCATAACCCGGCGCATATAGCCCACCGGATCGCTCAGCTCGACCACATGGCAAGGGGCAGGCTGTATCTAGGCATCGGCGCGGGCGGCAGCGCGATGGACGCCGAGATGTTCGACATAGACCTGGAAGAGGGCAGTCCTCGCGAGCGCATGGCGGAGTGTGTCGAGATCATACTCAAGATATGGAAAGGCGAGCCGTTCGAGCATAAAGGTCGCTTCTACACTTCCAGGCTATCGCCTCCCCAGCCTGAGCGAAGACTGGGGTTCCACATGAAGCCATATCAGGAGCCGCATCCGCCGATAGCGGTGGCGGGGAGCAGTCCCTACTCGAGCACGCTGGAGATGGTGGGGCAGAACGGCTGGATCCCGATGAGCAGTTCGTTCCTGTTGGAGAAGCATCTACCGAGTCACCGTGAGGTGTTCGAGAGGGGCGCGAAGATGGGCGGCAAGGAAGCGCCGGCCGACTGGCGCATCTCCCGCGAGGTGTTCGTCGCAGATGACGGCGACAAGGCCAGGGAGGACGCGCTGAACGGCCCGTTCGCCAACTTCTTCCGCGACTACTGGATACCGCTGTTCGCCGGCGGCCCCATGGGACTGAGCAGGCTGAAGATAGACCCCGATATGCCCGACGAAGACCTGACGCCTGAGTATATGCTCGAGAACTTCTGGATAGTCGGCGATCCCGAGGAGTGCGCCCATCGGATAAAGCGCATCCACGACGATGTGGGCGGATTCGGGACGCTGCTCCTCATGTGTCACGACTGGACACCCGACAGGCCGAAGTGGTTCCGCTCCCTGGAGTTGATGGCTGATGAGGTGCTTCCGGCTGTGAACAAGGCGATTGCCGCTTGAGCCTTCGGGCCATGTTTAGACACGGGGGCGCCAGACTGACCATCCCCATCGTGATGGGATTGGGCTGCGCCCTAGTGGTCTTAATCGTCGCGGCGCTAGTTGGGTGGAGACTTGGCTGGTGCGGTGGCAAGAGCCCCGGCCTAATGACACTATCCGGCGGCAGCGGGGATGTCGAAGACCTTGCCGGATACGCGGCCATGCTCGCGGGCAGCGGAGATCCCTATTTCGGGACCCGGCAGCTGGACTATCTGCTCGAACAGGTCGAGAGTCCGACGTTCGATACCGATACATGGCGCGTGAACATACTCACCCAACTCGCCTTTCATCGTCTGCGCCTGGGCGACGTGGATGAGTCCATACGTCTATTGAGCGAGGCGCTGGAACTCAGCGACCCCGACGGGTTCGACCGCATCGGGATCATGGAAGACCTGGCTGTCGCGTACATGAAGCAGGGCGAGTTGCGCAACTGCGTCAGCCCGGAGGGACGGCTTGTGTGCGCGCTGCCTCTCGATCCCGCCTACTCGCACGAGGAGGAATCGAGCGCGGTCATGGCGATAGAGACGCTCGAATCGTTGCTTGTCCACGCTCCCGAGAGTGTCAGGTATAGATGGCTGCTGAACGTAGCTCACATGGCGCTTGGGACATACCCGGACGGGATACCGCGCGAATACCTGGTTTCGCCGGACGTGTTCGCGCCGGAGTATGAGCTTGGGCGGTTCGAGGAGGTCGCGGCGGACATAGGCATATACGGGGTTGACCTGGCAGGCGGAAGCATCGTCGAGGACTTCGATAACGACGGGCTTTTGGACATCATGACGTCCACATGGGATCCGGCGGGCAGCCTGAAATACTACCGCAACGAGGGGGACGGCAGGTTCTCGGAGCGTACAGAGGCGGCGGGACTGGGCGGACAACTCGGCGGGCTGAACATAGTCCAGGCTGACTACGACAACGACGGCTGGACTGACGCGCTGGTCATGCGTGGGGGATGGCTGCTGTCGCGCGGGCAGACGCGAATGTCGCTGCTCCGCAACAACGGGGACGGCACGTTTGCGGATGTTACGCGTGAGGCAGGACTCGCGCTTCCGGCGTATCCGAGCCAGAGCGCGGCATGGGCGGACTATGACAACGACGGAGACCTTGATTTGTTCTCTTGCAGCGAATCCATGCCGGAGGCGCCTGAGGCTGGAGCGGCTATCATCTTCCCTAGTCGGCTGTTTCGGAACGACGGAGACGGCGCTTTCACGGACGTCGCGAGCGCGGCGGGTGTCTCGAATATGAGGTACTGCAAGGGCAGCGCCTGGGGCGACTACGACAACGACGGCGACCCCGACTTGTACGTGTCCAACTACGCGGGCGAGAACCGTCTCTACCGCAACAACGGTGACGGAACGCTAACGGACGCAGCCCCCGAATTGGGTCTGACAGAGCCGCTGGAGAGCTTCCCGACGTGGTTCTGGGACTACGACAACGACGGCTGGCTGGATATCTTCGTGGCGGGGTACGCGAGCGACATCGAGCTCGTGGCAAAGGACTACATGGGCCTCCCGAACGACGGCGCGCGCGCTCGGCTGTACAGGAACGACGGCGCGGGCGGGTTCGAGGATGTGACCGAGCAGGTCGGACTGTACAGGGTGAGCCAAACGATGGGAGCGAACTTCGGGGATATGGACAACGACGGATTCCCGGACATCTACCTGGGCACAGGATTCCCCGCGTTCGACGCGCTCGCGCCGAACGTGGCGTATCGCAACAACGGGGGCAGGTCGTTCTCGGACGTTACGTTTTCGGCGGGTCTCGGGCATATCCAGAAGGGGCACGGGATCGCGTTCGGTGATCTGGATAGGGACGGCGACCAGGACATCTTCATGCAGGTTGGCGGGTTCTATCCCAGCGACGGCTTTCTCAATGCGCTGTATGTGAACCCTGGGAACGACAGCAGGTGGCTGTCGGCGCGGCTGGTCGGGGTGGAGTCGAATCGCTCTGCGATAGGCGCGAGGATCAGGGTTACCGTTTTAGAAGGTGGCGTCCGGCGGGATATCCATGCGGTAGTGGGCAGCGGAGGCAGTTTCGGCGCGTCCAGCCTGGAGCAGGAGATAGGGCTTGGGAGTGCGAACGCGGTGGAGTCGCTCGAGGTTTATTGGCCCACTTCGGGCGCCAGGCAGATATTCGAGGACGTGCGGCTGAACTCCGCGCTGGAGATACGCGAGGACGCCGATGACTACGTCATCAGGGACCTGCCGCGTATCGATCTAGGGGGCCGAGGCAAGTAGTGTAGAGCGAGAGGATTCAGTTGGTTCTCGCCCTATACTATCTGAGAGCTGACAGCCGGACGCTTACTGCGCGGTTAGGCCGCCGTCTATGACCATCTCGCTGCCGGTCATGAAGGATGATTCGTCGGAGGCGAGGAACAGGACTCCGTAGGCGATCTCGTCGGGATCGGCGTAGCGGCCGAGGGGCGTCCTCTGCTCGGTGAGCGCGAGGCGTTCGGGGTCTTCCCAGCCGCGCCTGGTCATCTCGGTCTTGATTGGGCCCGGATGTATGGAGTTGCAGCGTATGCTGTCCCTGGCGTACTGGACGGCGGTGGACTTGGTGAGGATGCGGACCGCGCCCTTGGATGCGTTGTAGCCCGGGTGAATGTTCTCCTGTCCGACCATGCCGGATATGGATGAGATATTGATGATGGAGCCTCCGCCCGCCCTCTTCATTTCGGGAACGACGGATCTGGTTCCGAGGAAGACGCCCTTGGCGTTCACGTCCATCACGCTGTCCCACTCCTCGACGGAGGCGTCGTCGCCCGCGTTCCAGGAGACGATGCCTGCGTTGTTGACGAGGATGTCCACCTTGCCGTACCTGGACACAGCGGTCTGAACGGCGGCGTTCCAGGAGTCCTCGTCGGTGACGTCGAGGGTGACGTAGGTGGCCTCGCCGCCCGCCTCGTTTATCTCGGCTTCGACCTTCTTGCCCTCATCGTCGAGGATGTCTCCGAAGACGACCTTCGCGCCCTCGCGGGCGAACATCCTGGCCTCGGCGGCTCCCTGTCCGCGCGCCCCTCCGCTAATGATCGCAACTTTGCCTTCGAGTCTCATGGACTGCCTCCTGGGTCAGACGTTTCCGTGTTGGAAACGGTGGATTAGGGTGTATATGCTTGGGCTTATGTCGTTCTGGTGGGCGCTGCTGGTGTCTGCAGGTGACCTGCTGGGATGGATATGGTACCCGCATTTACCTGCATCTCACCTGCAAAAGCCTGTATTCACCTGTTCAGAGGGTTTTTCTCCGGGAGATTGTACCCTCGAATAAATCCCTCTCTATATTGGCGTACTATTGTTCTGCACACACGCATTGTAGCATAGCATGATGTGAATGTGTAGTTATATCGGAAACCATTCCGGTGATTGGGTTACTCTTACATGATAGAATTCGGGCGATCAAGGAGGAGTCCATGACCACCGGAGCCGCCACTGCCATAGTATATCCAGATTCGGACGGAATGCCATTGCCGGACAGGGAGTTCCAGCGGCTGGAACTGCGGAATGAAAGCGACGGCAGGGTGTGGGCGCGCAGCGATGCCCTGAATTCAGACCTGTGGCGGGAAGACGGTGTCCTTCGCTTCTGGGATGCTGCCTCCGGACGCTGGCTGCTGACCCAGGAGGAGCATGAGGGTCGGTTGGAATCTGAGGCTCGTGTGGCGGAGCTTAGCAGACTGAGCGGGGAGTAGGGATCCCCCTTGGCCTACATCCGGTGGGCGAGCTTGGGGTCGAGGATGTCGCGCAGGCCGTCTCCGGCCAGGTTGATCGCGGTTACGGCCACTGCTAGCACGAGTCCGGGGTAGAAGATTACCCAGATGGCCTTGCGGATGAACCGGCGGCCCTCGGCCATTATGTTGCCCCAACTTGGGATTTCGTCTGCGGGTATGCCGGCGCCGAGGAAGCTGAGGTATGCCTCGGTGAGCATGGCGCCGGCGGCGACGTAGGTTCCCATGACGATTAGGGGAGCGAGCAGGTTGGGTATGACGTGGCGGATGAGTATGCGGCTGTTCTGCGCTCCTATGGCGCGCGCGGCGTCCACGAAGGGCTGCTCGCGCAGGCTGAGGACGGAGGCGCGGGCGACGCGGGTCATGCGTGGGGTATCCACTACTACTATGGCGATGATGACGTTCTGCAGGTTGGCTCCGAGTATCACGGTGAGGGCGATGGCAAGCAGGACGGTCGGGATAGCCATGAGGCCGTCCATGATGCGCATGAGAACGGCGTCAACAGGCCGGAAGTAGCCCGCGACCGAGCCGAAGGCGGCTCCAAGCAACATCGCGAGTATCGCGACGGTCGCGCCCACGAACAGGGATATGCGTCCACCGAGGATCGTGCGGCTGAAGACGTCTCTGCCGAACTCGTCAGCCCCGAACCAGTGCGTCGCGGACGGGGCTTGAAGACGCTCGTCCATGTTTATCTTGTTCGGGTCGGCGGACGAGAGCACGGGCCCCACGAGGCTAATCAGGACCAGAACGGCCATAATGAACAGGCCAAGCGACATGGTCGGTTCGCGGATGGATGCGTTGCGTACCGAACGCCAAACGCGGACGGGGACCGAGGACCTGAGCGGCGCAGTCGACTGTTCTCCTACGCGCGCCATCAGTATCTTATCCTCGGGTCTAGGACGGCGTAGGCTATGTCCACAGCCAGATTTATGAACACGTAGAAGGTGCCTATGAGGATTATCAGCGCTTGGATTATCGGGTAGTCGCGCGTGGCTATCGCGTCCACCGCGAGTCGGCCGAGTCCGGGTATGGCGAAGACGCTCTCGGTAACGACCGCGCCGGAAAGCAGTCCGGCGAGTCCGAGTCCGATTATGGTCAGGATGGGGAGCGACGCGCTTCGGAGCGCGTGTCTTATCAGGACGGTCTTCTCGGTCATGCCCTTGGCGCGCGCGGTCCTGACGTAGTCCTCCTTGAGCACTTCGAGGACGCTGGCGCGGGTCATGCGGGCGACAAGCGCTATCACGACAAGTCCGAGACTGAACGCGGGCAGGGCGAGGTGGCGGAGATAGTCCAGTAAGCCGTCGTCAATACGGGAGTATCCGGCCACGGGGAGAATCGGGTTGTCGAGTCCGAAGGCCCAGAGTCCGAATATCCAAATCAGGATGAATCCGAGCCAGAAGATGGGCACCGAGAACCCTATGGCGGCGAAGACCATTACCGCGCGGTCTACGAACGAGTTGGCCTTCCAGGCGGCTAGTACGCCGAGCGGAATGGCGACCAGCACGGCGATGATCTCGGTGGCTATGGTCAGCGACACCGAGGGACCGATGCGTGTCTTTATGAGATCGAAGACCGGCTTTCCAGACCTGATGGAGGTCCCGAAGTCGCCGCGCAGTATCTGGCTCGACCACTTGCCGAGCTGTACGTGTATCGGATCGTCGAGTCCGAGCTTTTCCTTGATCTCCAGATATTCCTCCTGGGTGGCTTCGTTGCCGGCCATGACTGCGGCGGGGTCTCCCGGCGTGAAGCGCAGCAGGAAGAACGTGAACAGTCCGACGACGACCAGAACGGGTATCGTAGCGAGCAGTCTTCGGATGATGTAGGGGAGCAAGTGGTTTGTTAGTCCTTAGTTTTTAGTTGTCAGTGGTTAGTTTACAGTTTTCAGAAGCAATTTGGGGCCTCTTTCCTGAGAAAGAGGCCCCGTTTTCTACGTTATAGTCTAGTGTCGAGCGCGGCTAGCGCGGGTCTTCGGCGCGGCGTTCGGCGTCGTCCCACCACATGTTCAGGAACAAGGGAGATCCGACGGGCGCGCCGCGGATCTCGACGTCCATGACGTCCTTGTCGTAGATCCTGAGCTGGAAGAACTGGCCGAAGGTGACCCTCCTGGGGTCGGCCCATGCGGCGTCGGCAATCTCGCGGGTTATGGCGAACTGCTCTTCCAGAGTTCCGGCCTTGGCGAACCTGGTCTTGAGTTCGGTCATGAGCATACCGGTCTCGGAGTCCTCGGGATACGTGGTCTCGCCGACCCGGTAGTGTGTCGCCACCAGCGGGTGGTACAGGTTGCTGCTGTTCCAGTTGGTGAAGATGTGCCAGCCATCGGTCTGACGGAACGTGGCAATCTGTCCGGCCCAGTCGGTCGCCTTGATCTGAGCGTTGATGCCGACTGCCGCCAACTGCTCTTTCAGGACAGGCGCGATTGGGTGAATGGTCGGGAAGTCGGTCGGGTCGAGTATGATGATCGGCTCGTCGTCGTACCCTGCCATCTCAAGCAACTGCTTGGCCTTTTCGGGGTTGTCCTGGTTATAGAGGTCCTCGTTACTGGTGTGCTCGGCCCAGGGTGTGCCGCACATCTGGAGCGAGGGGCAGAGCTGCCACAGGCGTGGGTCGCCGTAGCCCTTCATGATATCCTCGGCGTTGACGGCGGCCTGTATGGCCTGCCTTAGCGCCCTGCCGCTTTCATCGAAGCCCATGAGCGGGTCGCGGGTGTTGAAGCCGATATCCGGCTGCGCTCCCGGTATGCCGATGTGTACGGATACACGATCCGAGTTGTCGAGAGCCTCTTCGTAGAAGTCGGAGGAGACGACGTCGAGGTAGTCCACGGTGCCGGTGAGTACTGCGGAAACGCGGGTCTGCTGGTCGGGTATCTCTTTCATCTCGAGCCTGTCGAAGTAGGCGAGCTT
>JAAXHY010000505.1 GCA_012270665.1 Dehalococcoidia bacterium | reverse complement strand
GGGAACGGGTTGGGGCGCTGGAAGACCATGCCGATGCGGGAGCGAATCTCGGTGGCGTCAACCGCGTCGGCGTACAGGTTGGAGTCCTCGAAGAGGATCTCGCCATCTATACGGGCGCCGGGGATGAGGTCGTTCATGCGGTTGAAGCAGCGGAGCAGGGTACTCTTGCCGCAGCCGGACGGCCCGATGAGCGCGGTAACCGAGTAGCGGTTGATGCCCATGTTTATGTCTCTGAGGGCGCGGAACGTCTCGTAATAGAGACTTAGATCATTGACCTGGAAAATTGGCGCCGAGTCGTTCACACTACTCCTCCGCCCTGGTGTGGAACTTGTTTCTGAGCAACACCGCCACGGCGTTCATGGAAAGCAGGATTATGAGCAGTACCATGATTCCCGCCGCCGCGAGGTTCTGGAACTCTTCCTGCGGGCGGGAAATCCAGTTGAATATCTGTATGGGCATCACCGTGAACTGGTCGAGCGGCGACGAAGGCACGAAGGTGAGGTAAACCAGCGCGCTTATAGCGATTACCGGAGCGGCCTCGCCGATGGCCCTGGAGAGGGCGAGAATCGTGCCGGTCAGGATGCCCGGGATGGCTGAGGGAAGCACCGTCCCTTTGATAACCTGCCACTGGTCCGCGCCGAGCGCAAACGCGCCGAGCCTGTATTCGTTTGGGACGGCGCGTATGGCCTCGCGGGAGGCGAGTATCACGATGGGCAGTACCAGCAGGGAGAGGGTCATGGCGCCGGCGAGGACGACTCTGCCCAGCGACATAAGCTGCACGAACAGCGCCCACCCGAGCAGTCCGTACACGATGGAGGGTACGCCCGCCAGATTGGATATGTTGATCTCGATGAGGCCGGTGAACCAGTTTCGGGGCGCGTATTCTTCGAGGTAGATAGCGGCTCCGACGCCGATGGGGACGGTGAACAGGGCAGTCAGGCCGATAGCCCATATAGTGCCCATCATCGCGGACTTTATGCCGGCCTGTTCGGGGTGGCGGGACGGGTAGCTGGTGATGAAGTTCCAGTCCAGCCAGGACCACCCGGTGGTGATTATCTGGGTGAGCAACACAACCAGGCCGATGATGCCGACCATAACCGCGCACAGGAACACGAAATAGAAGACCGCGCCTATCGTCTTGCGCCGCGAGAGGGCGGGGTTGAAGTTGACGTTTGTTCGAGCAGCCATTAGTAAACCTGTCTCCAGCGACGCACTACCCAGTAACCGAGCACGTTGAGGCCGAGCGTCATGATGAACAGCACGATTCCGACCGCGAATATGGTGTTGTATTCGAGAGAGCCATGAGGAGCTTCACCCAGGCTGAGTTGGACTATGTAGGCGGACATGGCCTGAATGCTGTCCAGAGGATTGATGGTCATGCGCGGCGTCGCGCCCGCGGCGATGGTTACGAGCATCGTCTCGCCCACCGCGCGGGATATGGCGAGGATGAAAGAGGCCACTATGCCGGAGAGCGCCGCTGGGACGACGACCTTTATAGTCGTCTCCAGCTTCGTCGCCCCGAGCGCGTAGGAGGCATTCCTGAGGGACCTGGGTACGCTGATCATGGCGTCTTCGCTCAGAGAAGAGACCATCGGGATGATCATCACCCCCATGACCACACCAGCGCTGAGAGCGTTGAAGACGATCATGTCGGGGAAGATCCTCTGGAGCTGAGGGGTCACGAATGTGAGCGCAAAGTAGCCGTAAACGACGGTCGGGATCCCGGCGAGAATCTCAAGAACGGGCTTGACTACGCGGCGGAGCTTGTCGGGAGCGTACTCGGCAAGGAAGATGGCAGTCATCAGCCCTATGGGAAGGGCGACTATGGCCGCGAGCAAGGCGACGAGAAGAGTGCCGTTTATCAGTGGAAGGACGCCGTATGAGCGCGGCTTGAGGATTGGCGTCCAGCGGACGCCGGTGAGGAAGTCCCAAATTGGGACTGTCTGAAAGAAGCCGATAGCCTGGCTGACCAGGCTGAACACGATAGCTATGGTCGTAAATATAGATACAATCGCACAGGCGAAGAACACCCAGCGGACGACGCGGCTTTCGATATTGCCGCCGCGTCCCCGGCGAAACCTGTCCTCCGCAACCTTCATTTCATCAGACGGCGGCGCCGGTTCTACTACGCCAGACGCTGTGTTCTCCAACAAAGTTCCCCTGCAATCTAGAGTGTGTGTGGGCGGGGCAGAAGGTCCACAGATTCGACATTACCTTCACCCCACCTAACCCCGGGAGACTCCACTCATCCCTGAGCGATTTTACTTTATCCGTCTAACGGCTTACCAATTCCAGGTTTTCCTGATAGTCCTGCGCGCTGAGGGGCACGTAGCCGACCTCGGCGGTGAGGTCAGCGCCGTGTTCCATATAGAACTTGACGAACTCACGGACTTCAGGCCGCGCGAGGCTGGCCTTGCTTACGTAGATGAACAGCGGGCGTGACAGCGGGGAGTACGCGCCGTTCGCTATCGTCTCCACGCTCGGCGTCATGCAACCCTCGCCGGAGTCCACCGCCACCAGCTTCAGCTTGTCCATGTTCTCGGCGTAGTAGGCGTAGCCGAAGTAGCCGAGCGCGTTGCGGTCTCCTCTTATGCCCTGGACCAGCACGTTGTCGTCCTCGGAAGCGGTGTAGTCCGCGCGCGACAGACCAGCCTCGCCATTAACCTCTTCGGTGAAGTAGTCGAACGTGCCGGAGTCGGTGCCGGGGCCGTACAGATTCACCCTCTTGTCCGGCCACGCAGGGTTCAGGTCGCTCCACTTCTGGATCGCGCTCTCAGGCTTCCAGACTTCGTGCAGTTGTCCGATGGTCAGACACTCCACGAAGTCGTTTTGGGGGCTGACCATCACTGACAGGCCATCTACGCCCACCAGGAACCCGAAGTACTCGATCCCGTTCTCTTTGGCCGTGGCGGCCTCGGACTCTTTTATCGGGCGGGAGGCGTCGGATATGTCGGTCTCGCCGACGGTGAAGCGTTTGAAGCCCCCTCCGCTGCCGGATACACCGACGTTGACGCGGACTTTGGGCGCGACTTTGTTGAACTCTTCGGCGACGGCTTCTGTTATTGGAAACACCGTGCTCGAACCGTCTATCTCAATGGTCCCGCTCAGAGCAGTCTTCTGCCCCTCAACCACAGCGGACGCAGCAACCCCCGCGGTCTGAGAACGTACAGCGGCTTCGCCGTCGGAGCCGCACGCAACGGCGCCAAGACCAACTGTAATCGCTCCGAGGACGAGCAATCCTGAAATGCCCGCCAGCTTGGATTGGATGTACTTGAACATTTTGCCTCCAAGAGTTGTCTGCGTTCATTTTCTATCACATCAAATAGTTTACCTGCCGCGCGTTAATGTCCATTAAAGGGCCGGTTAACAGTTCATTAACAGGCGTGGAAGATTCCATTAAGGCATGGCGACACAACCGAAAGGTCCGCATTCTCGCCTCGCCACGCCTTGCGAGAACAACATCGCCGTGTGCTATCATCAACACCCTTTTTCAGAATCGAGGACTGCTATGACCACCACCGCCGAGCATCCGAGGCAGATTTGGGACGCGGCCCTAGGCCAGCTCCAGTTGCACGTCACCAGGCCCAACTTCGAGACGTGGCTCAAAAACACGGTCGGCGTTGCCTACCGAGACGGCGAGTTCGTCGTCGGAGCGCCCAACGCGTTCGTGGCCGAGATGCTCGAACAGCGCATGTATTCGCTCATCTCGCGCACACTGGAGAGCGTGGTGAAGTCCGAGGTCGAGATACGCTTCGAGGTCACTACGCCGGATGGGGAGCCGCCCGCTCTTCACTCTGTGGACGGAGGACATGATGAAGCCGGCGAAGCCCGGGTGGCCCATGTCGAGGCCCAGTCGCCTGTGTACAGGCCCGCTACCCTCAACCCCAGATACACTTTCGAGCGCTTCGTCGTAGGAAAGTCCAACGAGCTCGCGCACGCCGCGGCCACGGCGGTCTCCGGCAGGCCCGGCGAACTCTACAATCCCCTCGTCTTGTACTCGGACGTCGGGCTCGGCAAGACCCATCTAATGCACGCCATCGGGCACCGTGCCATCTCGCGCGGCATGTCCCTCATCTACTCCACCACCGAAGAGTTCACCAACTCCTATATAAGGGCCATACGCGAGGGAACGACCGACGAGTTCAGGGAACGCTACCGCAGCGCCGATCTGCTTCTCCTAGACGACGTCCAGTTCCTCATCGGGAAGGAACAGACCCAGGAGGGCTTCTTCCACACATTCAACGCCCTCCACATGACCAGCCGCCAGATAGTGCTCACCTCCGACAGGCCCGTGTCCGCGCTCACCCTGCTCGAAGACCGCATACAGTCCAGGCTTGCCGGCGGACTCGTGGTGGACATTCAGCCCCCCGACGTGGAGACCCGGATCGCCATCCTGCGCGCCAAGGCCGAGGAGATGCGCCAGGATATACCCGACCCTGTCCTCCAACTCCTAGCCGAGCGTATCCACAAGAACATCCGCGAGCTCGAGGGCAGCCTGAACAAGGTCGTCGCGCTCGCCGATCTCACCGGCAGCGCAGTCACGATAGATCTCACCAAGCAGGCTGTGGCAGACGTGGTCGAGACCGCCGCCGAGCGTCAGATCCCCGACACCGCAATCATCGAGGCCGTCTCCTCACACTTTGGTGTACCCGTCGAGGCAATCAAAGGTCGCAAGCGCGACAAGAAGACCGCCCAGGCCCGCCAGGTCACAATGTACCTCCTCCGCGAGGAGTCCCAACTTGACTTAACCGTCATCGGCAAGACGCTGGGTGGTAAGAACCATACCACTGTCAGCCGTGGTTGCGACCGCATCGCCAACCAACTAAACGTGGACGCCCAGCTCCGGCGCCACCTCATAAACATCCGAGAGACCCTCGCCGCATACTAACGCTGCCATACCTTGTCACGCGCCATCTACTCACTTCTCACAGCGCAAGCCCGGCAGACAAGCGCCCGCAACCATGAACCTATCTGGCGTCTCTAGGCCCCTCTCCCTCCAGCCGTCGCACCCGTTCACGCAACCGCGCCAACTCAGCCTCAGCCTCAGCGCGGGCTCTGGCTTCGGTCTCGGCGCGGACCTCAGCAGTCCCGGCACGGACCTCAGCGGCCTTAGCGCGACCCTCAGCCAGCCGCCGCTCGGCCCTCTCCACATCGCGTTGTTCCCTGAGTTCCTGATATTCTGACAGAAACACACCTCTCTCATAGTCGTAGAATCGCAGTTTCCCATCCTGCCAGTACAGATCGAGGCGCAGCGCGGCGCTCCGGCCCCAGATGGAGCCGTCCTCCTCGTAATGAATCTCTATCGGCTGATACACCCCATCCACCAGCAGATCGCCCGCCAGCGGCTGATCATGATACTCTCCCCCGGTCGGGTCAAACCGCCAGTACTCCACAACCCCCAGCCTCTCATATCCATCGCGCTTGGTGGTATAGTCCGCCCTGCCCGTGCTCGACGACGCAACCTCCAGCACGAAGTCCGGCGGCTTGCCAACCTCG
>JAAXHY010000008.1 GCA_012270665.1 Dehalococcoidia bacterium | reverse complement strand
TGACATCCATGACGATCTGCTGACCAAGGCAAAGGGACATGCGCAAGAGACCCGTCGCCCACTCCGGGCAGTGGTCGAGGAAGGGCTGAGGTTGGTCCTGTCGAAAGAGACTCGCCCCGAGCGTTACGTTCTCCCGGACCGCAGCTACGGAGGCCCCGAGATTCATAACCCCCTTGCTTCCTATACTTGGCCTGAACTGCGCGACATCATCTACGGCGACGGTCCTGGTTCGTGATTGCGGTTGTCCACGATGCGCGTATAGCGGCAATCCGCGTGGCTCATGGAGTGGAGATACTGCTCACCAAGGACAGAGACTTCTCACTGTTTCCCGAGATGCCTGTCCGCGACCCGCTACGCATGGCGTAGCCTGCACGGGCTTCGGACGGAAAGGTCGCCAGCATACTTATCAGCATCCACCTGTAGGTATATAAATCCAAATATGTGACTCGATAAATCCGTCCCACACCAGGGGATAGGTTCGCAGCGCCAACGGCAGTGGAGTAAGAGATGAGCAATTCGTTTGGGAAGATGTTCAGGATTACGACGTGGGGGGAGTCTCATGGGCAGGCGGTGGGTGTGTCTGTGGACGGATGTCCACCGCGTTTCCCTCTGGAAGAGTTGGACATACAGAGGGAGTTGGACAGAAGGCGTCCCGGGCAGAGCGTGATTTCGACGCAGAGGCGAGAGGGAGACCAGGCGGAAATCGTCTCAGGAGTTTTCGAAGGTCTGACACTTGGGACTCCTATCCAGATTATCGTTTGGAACAGGGACGCGAGGAGCCGCGACTACGAGGAGATGCGACTGAAGTACAGGCCGTCTCACGCGGACTACTCGTACCAGGCGAAGTACGGCATCCGAAACTGGATGGGCGGTGGACGCGCGAGCGCGCGGGAGACCATCGGCAGGGTGGCGGGCGGCGCCATTGCCAAGAAGTACCTGGCCGAAGAGTTCGGAGTGGAGATAGTGGCGTATGTGAAGAGGGTGTATGACCTTGAGGCGGACGTGGATACGGATCATGTGACAACCGCCGACATAGAAGAGAATATGGCGCGGTGTCCTGACCAGGACATGGCGGCGCGGATGATAGAGAGAATTCAGCAGGCGCGAAAGGATGGCGATTCGCTGGGTGGGGTGGTGGAGTGCGTGGCGCGCAACGTTCCAGTGGGACTCGGGGAGCCGGTGTTCGACAAGCTGGAGGCGGATTTGGCGCGGTCGACGCTGTCGCTTCCGGCGTGCAAGGGGTTCGAGGTTGGGTCGGGGTTCGCGGGAACGTACATGACAGGCTCCCAGCACAACGACCCGTTCTACAACGAGTCAGGTCGGATACGGACGCGGACTAACAATTCGGGCGGGATACAGGGCGGCATATCGAACGGGGAGAACATCGTCATACGGGCGGGGTTCAAGCCCACTGCGACAATTATGCGGGAGCAGGATACTGTTGACGTGGATGGGAACGAGACGACGCTGATGGGGAGGGGCCGGCATGACCCCTGTGTACTTCCGCGCGCGGTTCCGATTGTGGAATCCATGATGGCGCTGGTGCTCGCGGATCACGCGCTTCGGCAGAGGGGGCAGACCGGGAGTGTCGGGACGTAGGTCTTAGCTCTGGGTCGCCGATTGTCTGAAGCAGGATTTACAGGATTTGGAGGATGCTCAGGATGTATGCAGGCTCGATAGGCAATCGAGCATGACAGGGTAATCGGAAAGATCTGAGCGAAGCCGCACGATGCTTGGCAGTGTCATGCGGCTTCTATGTTCAAGATTGAGGGAGCGCTAGACTACGGGTGAGGTTCCGCCGTCTATGTTGATGGCGATGCCGGTGAGATAGCTGGCGCGCTCGGAGGCGAGGAACGCTATCACGTCGCCGGCCTCCTCGGACTCGCCGACACGGCCAATCGGAACGCGGTCGCACATGTCGGCGTAGAACTGGTCGAGCGTGAGGCCGGGGTCGCTCTCCTGCATTGCCTTGAAGCGGGTCTCGTGCTGGCCGCTCTTTATCAGGCCGATGCAGACGGTTGTGACCAAGATGTTGTCTGCGGCGAACTCCTTGGACATTGCCTTGGTGAGCGCGACACCGGCGGCGCGGCTGACCGACGTGGGTACGGACGCCGCTCCCGGGGCCTTCGCGCCGAGGTTGGTGACGTTGATGATGCGTCCGCCGCCCTGTTCGCGCATTAGCGGCACGGCAAGTCGGGAGGTCCTGATCGCTCCGTAGAGCTTGAGGTCGAGGTCGTGCTGCCAGGCCTCGTCGGTGACGCCGAGGAAGGTGCCTCCGGCTGAGGTTCCGGCGTTATTGACCAAGATGTCCAGCCTGCCGTGGTCGTCAATCGCGCGCTGAATGAGCGCCTCAACCTGCTGTGGAACCATGACGTCCGTCTGAACGGCAGTCACGCTGCCGCCGGTCTGTTCTCGTATCTCTGTGGCGGCGGATTCGAGAACGTCCACGCGGCGCGCGGCTATGATGACGCTCGCGCCCTCGGCGGCCATGCTCGCGGCGGCGGCCTTGCCTATTCCTTCGCTTCCTCCGGTTACTATCGCTACTTTGCCCTGCAATCCGAGGTCCATTCTTGTCCTCCAGTTATGAGTTCTTAGTATTCAGTTTTCAGTTCTTCGAGTTGATATGCCTCGTCCAATAGGTCTGTCACGTATTTTACCTGAGTATCGAGGCCACGCTCCTGGACGCCGTACTGGAGCTGCATCAGGCAGCCGGGGTTGGCGGTGGCGAAGATGTCGGCGCCGGTGGTCTCGAAGGCGTCCATCTTGGAGTTCAGGACCCGGAGTGAGAAGTCGCGCTCGGTTATGGTGTAGGTACCGCCCGCGCCGCAGCACTGGCCTGCGTTGGGGAGTTCGACGAACTCCACTCCCGGAATGGCTCGGAGTATCTGCCTGGGAGCGGCGGTGATACGCTGCGCGTTTCCGAGGTGGCAGGAGTCCTGGTAGGTGACGCGGTAGTCGAGTGAGACTTTGGGCGGATCGAAGGGGAGTTCGAGCAGGAATTCGTTGATATCCTTGACGGTCGCGCTGAAGCGTTGGGC
>JAAXHY010000153.1 GCA_012270665.1 Dehalococcoidia bacterium | reverse complement strand
CGCTTGACTGTTGACCAAACCGCCTCTACCCCCTCGATACGTCCGTCCTCGTCGTTGGTGTGGATAAATGACGCGAAATCTGATATTAGTTTTAGACAGTAGATTAGCTCCCATTACGGGAATCCCTGAAGACTCACCACGCCGACACATAGGGAGAACTCCATGCCTAGAAATAAAGTAATCACGCTCAGGCAGGTAACACGCGCAGACGTGACCCGCATACGGGAGTGGCTGGAGGATGACGAGGTCGCAGACAGTTGGTTCGGGAGATATTCATACGGCGAGCCGGCCCACCTTGGATACCGTCCTCACGAAATGGAGGACGCTAGCGAAGAAGAGTTCATACGAACTCTGGAGGACCCGGATCACCTGACTCTTTCTATCTACACAGAAGAAGGTGAGCACATTGGCGAAGTCCACGTAACGCTCGAGGAAGCGTTGGGCGACGGACAGTTGTCTATACTCATAGGTCGAAAAGATCTGTGGAACAGAGGCTATGGACACGCCAGTGTCCACGCCGCGCTGGATACGGCTTTCAACGAATACGGCTTGTACCGAGTATGGGTTGACGTTCCTGAGTACAACATGCCCGCGAGGGCGCTGTTCGAAGGCATGGGATTCGTACACGAAGGCACGCTTCGCAAGAGCCGGCCTCACGAGGGCTCCAGATTCGACTCCGCCGTAATGGGAATTCTCGCCGCAGAATACCAGCAGCAGATCGGCTCAGCTGATTAGGCGGGAGGTCTGCGCAAGAAATGCTGTACGAGTCGGAATCCGGCAATCTAACGCTTGTCGCGAGCGGAGACACAATGATAACGCGGCGGCTTTCGGTCTTCCGAGAGCCTCGCTTTCTTTCGCTGGTGGAAATCTTCAAAAACGCGGATGTCGGCTACACGAACCTCGAGATGCTGATGCACGACTTCGAACATTCGCCCGGACTGGCCGGAGGCACTTTCACCGCATCCGAGCCTGCGAATCTGAAGGAGTTGCAGTGGGCCGGCATCAATCTGGTTTCCACCGCAAACAACCACAACTATGACTATGGTGAGAAAGGCGTGCTCACTAACATCAGGCATATCAGGGAGGCCGGACTCTCATTCGCGGGAACGGGTAGAAACCTGAGCGAAGCGAGAGGCCCCGGTTATCTCGATACAGCGGCGGGCAGGGTCGCGTTAATCTCCGCTTCATCTACGTTCCACGACGCGGGCCGCGCAATGGACCAGCGCCCGGACATAAGCGGAAGACCTGGCCTCAACGCGCTCAGACATACGACCTCGTACACGGTGGACAAGCGCGCGTTCGACGCGGTGAGAAGAGTAAGCCGGGAGCTGGGATTAGAGGTTCGCAACGCAGCCCAACGCCGATTCAGACCCAAGGGAACCGTCATGGAGGATAATGATACTCAGATCAATTTCCTGGGGAGAAAGTTTCTGAGGGGAGAAGGATTCTCCACGTCAACAACCCCAAATCGGCGCGACATGGAAGAGAACCTGAAGTGGATCGAGGACGCTAAGCGGATGGCCGACTGGGTTTTCGTTTCGTTCCACTGTCACGAGAACGGCGAAAGCATGGCCGATCCGCCCGAATTCCTCCAGACTTTCGCGCGCGCCTGCGTAGATGCGGGCGCGGACGGTTTTCTAGGGCATGGACCACACGTTACGCGGGGTATTGAAATACATCGAGGACGGCCTATCTTCTACAGCCTCGGCAACTTCATCTTCCAGAACGACACGGTGCGCTGGCAGCCCGCTCTGAACTACGAGAGCGTTGGCCTGGGACCGGATGCGACACCGGCGGACTTCTACGACAAGCGCAGTGAGAACGATACCAGAGGATTCCCGGGCGACTCGGTGTATTGGCAAAGCGTGGTCGCCGAATGTAGATTCGAGGAGCGCAAACTGGACCAAATCACGCTTCACCCGATTGACATGGGACACGGCAAGCCGCGCTCACAGCGTGGTCGCCCCGTCCTTGCCAAAGGGTCGGTGACGCGAGTCGCGCTCGACAGGATGAGACGCCTTTCCAGGCGTTTCGGGACCGAAGTAGATATCAAGCACGACGTAGGCGTAATCAGGGCATAGAATGTCCACTACCCTGCCATCGCCAAGTCCGGACTCGATACTGGCGCATTTAATCCTGCTCGATCACGATGCTCAGAGGATGCTCATCCTCGAACCTGGCGGACGGCTGCCAGCGTTCGATGTGTCTCCTGTCTTCTACCCAGAGGTGGTAGAGGTAGTGAGAAAGGCGCGCGAAGAATGTGGGCTGGACATCGCAATTCTTCGCTGCCTTGTTGAGGGAGACGCGAATGAGGGTAAGCCCCGGCTATACTCGGCAATCTGCGCTTCTGACGGCGCCGAACCAAGACCAGGTTTCAAATGGACCGAGTTAGACGAACCGAATTTTGATGAGAGCGACGATGCGGCTCTGAGAAAGAGAGCGCGACTGGAAGTAGAGAGGCTCTCATCACCCGCCTTGAACGATTCTTCAGTACCTTGGGACTCACCCACGGGCTGGCACCAAGCCGCGCTGAACTGGCTTGAAGCAAATCTTCCACCCAGCCATGATGGAAAGCCCTGGCAGGCGTCTCAGATCAGGTCCTGGTCTATATCCTCCGTATGGCGCGTAACTTCTGCGGGGACACGCCTCTACTTCAAGGCGTCACCTCGCTATTTCGCGTCTGAAGTCGCGGTTACGCTGGATGTAGCCGGCAGATTTCCCAATGTCAGCCCGTCAATCGCCGCCGCCCAGCCCGAGAACGGATGGATGCTCATGCGGGACCTCGGCGACGTGACCCTGGGGATGATTGACGACGCCGAAATGTGGCATGACACGATGAAGACAATCGCAATAGTGCAGCAAGGCTATGCCGGAAGATTCGGCGAAATGGAGCGAATGGGAATCGAAAGAAGAACCACGGAAGACATAGTAGAGACGTTGGTGAATTGGACAAATGACCCGGCAGGCGTTGAGATACTGATGTTTGGGGAAGAAAATGAAGCGGCTCTGAGGCGACTGGAGCCAAATGTCGGCAGGATTGAATCTATGGCGGGCAAACTGCACGAACTCGGAGTACCGTCGACCCTCGAACATGGCGATCTGGACGCGACTAACGTATTCATCCGAAATGGGTCTCCGGTTCTCATGGACTGGTCTGACGCCTGCGTTTCTCATCCGTTCTTCACTCCGCTCACTCCGGCTCAGGCGCGGCGGCACCCTGAGTTTGTGGACACTTACTTGCGTGAGTGGACGAGCTATGCGCCCCTGGAGAGTCTGCGCAGAGGGTTCGAGGCTGCAAAGCCGCTGGCCGCGCTCGAATCGGCATTCCATTACCATCGAAACATCGTGCCTAACCTACCGTTTCCACTTCCAGATTTCAGAACGCTTGAGAGATACATACCGGCTTTGTTGAACATGGCCACTGAGGCGCTTGAGCATATTTCGAAGCAGAAATGAAATCCCCAGATATTCTGAGCGGTCATGATTCGCAATCGGAGAGTCACCAACACACAGTCTCGACAGCGTAGTCATCTGCACTATAAGCGCAGACAACCCTACGCTATAATAGTACGGATGAAGTTCTGCCATAATAGTGGCGAGCAACGCGCGTCCACTTCGTCATTTTGAATAGAGGATGACACTCTCGGCCCCATGACAACTAAGTACAATCTCTCAGAATTGACATACGACCAAGCCGTTGATCTGGCGATGAGCCTGGCCGACTTCGAACGATCAACGAATTGGCCGGGACACTCCTTCTTCCACCTGGAGAGAGTACAGATGCTTGCGGAGCGTCTGGGGGACGTAGATAAGGCGGCGGCGGCCATTCACGTCGCAGGGACCAAAGGCAAAGGCAGTACGTGCGCCCTAATCACCTCAATTCTGACGCACGCCGGATACAAAGTGGGCCTGTTTACGTCTCCGCATCTGCACAGTGTGTGTGAGCGCATACGAGTAGGGCTTGAACCGATTTCTACGACCGACTACGCCGCGCTCATCGGACAGATTTGGCCCGCCGTCATGTCTGTGGGAAGGGATGGAGAGTATGGTGGCGTTTCGTTCTTCGAGATGCTGACCGGGCTGGCCATGGCCCACTTCAGGAACATTGGCGCAGATTTCCAAGTCCTAGAAGTCGGAATGGGTGGGCGCCTGGACTCAACGAACATCGTGACTCCTGAGGTCTCCGTAATCACTTCGATCAGCCTGGACCATGTCAACGTCCTTGGCGACACCATCGAGAAGATAGCTTTGGCAAAGGCGGGCATAATAAAGGACGGAGTGCCTTGTGTGGTCGGTCCACAGGCCGAAAGTGACGCCATGCGGGTGTTCGAGCGGGTTACGGGGGAACATAAAGCCAAACTGATCTCCACGGCCGACGTATTCGACTGGGACATAGAGCGTTCAGACATACATGGTCAGAAGATTACGCTGACCAGCAGCGATAAGACTTACAGCCTCCGGACACCATTGCTGGGAGACTACCAGGCTGAAAACGTCGTTACGGCGGTAGCGACCGCAGAGGCACTGGTCGAAAAAGGGTATGAGATTCCTACCGACGCGATCACTGCCGGAGTGAGTAATGTCGCATGGCCTGGACGATTCGAGATCTTCGATATTGAGGGCAAGACAGTCGTGGCCGACGGCGCTCACAATCCGTACTCAGTCGGTCGTCTTGTGGACAATCTCCGGGATTACGCGCGGTTCGATGGAGTGATTCTGGTGTACGGCGCGCTGGGCGGACACAGCGCAAGAGATATGCTCAGTGAACTTGCCACGCTCAATCCCAGCATCGTAGCGGTCCATTCCAGACATCCCAGGTCATCCCATTCGCGAGAAGTCGCGGAAATCGTACGTGATCTTGGGATGAATCTGGTTTCGCGGTTTGAGTCGGTGGCGGAAGGGTTTCGGAAGGCCGTTGAAATCGCCGGACCGAGCGACCTGGTTCTCTGTACAGGTTCTCTCGCGGTTGTCGCAGAGGTTCTGGAAGAGATTCACGGCATCGAACCTGAGATATATGAGAGTCTGAAAGGGCCACGTCCGCGCAGCTAAGACGGCGCGCGGTCACGACAGGAGCAACAACATGAAAGGCAGCGACACGAGGGTAGTCATAACCGGAATGGGAGCAGTGACTCCACTCGGTGAGACCGTAGAAGAATACTGGGACAACTTGGTCAATGGTGTTTCCGGTATTGGACCCATGACCCTCTGCGATCCTTCGGAATACCCCTCCAGGATATCGGCGGAGGTTTCGGGCTTCGATCCGGGCACCTACATGGACAGAAGAGAACATCGCCGAATGGCGAGATTTTCACAGATGTCCGTGGCCGCCGCCGGACTCGCCATAGAGGATGCCGGACTCGATCTGTCCAAGGAAGACAGCGGCCGGATCGGCGTCGTCATGGGCAATGGAAACGGCGGATTTCCGACAACCGAGGATAATGCGCGCATCCTGTTCAGACGCGGCGGCATGAGGATGTCCCCTTTTTTCATCCCGATGATTCTTCCGAATATGGCGGCGGCCAACGTCAGCAGGATCTACGGTCTTAAAGGTTACACCTCGACCGTCATCACGGCCTGCGCGGCGGGAACGCAGGGAATAGGCGAGGCAGCCGTAGCCATCAAGCGCGGCGTGTCCGACGTGGCACTGGGCGGCGGCTGTGAGGCTGGAATCAGCCAGTTAGGACTCGGTGGCTTCAATGTCATCAAGGCGCTGAGCAGACAGAACGAAGAGCCTGAAAAAGCGAGCAGGCCGTTTGACTTGAAGAGAGACGGCTTCGTGCCCGGCGAAGGCGCCGCGATTCTGGTAATGGAGAGCCTCGAACACGCGACTGACAGGGGCGCTGATATACTGGCTGAAGTTATCGGGTATGGAGTATCGTCCGACGCTTTCCATGCGGTGCAGCCTGACGAGGACGGTTCTGGCGCGGCCAGGGCGATTAGTTGGGCGCTCGAGGACGCAAACCTGAAACCTTCTGAGATCAGCTATATCAATGCGCACGGCACTTCGACGCCCAAAAACGACCACGTCGAAACGCTCGCAATCAAGAAGGTCTTCGGGGACGACGCCTATAAGATTCCCGTAAGTTCTACGAAGTCCATGATAGGACACGCGCTGGGCGGGGCCGGCGCAATTGAGGCGGTGGCGTGTGTCAAGAGCATCGAGCAGGGCGTCATTCACCCGACCGTCAATTACGAATATCCTGACCCGGAATGCGACCTCGACTATGTTCCAAATGAATCGAGACAAGCCGATGTCGTTACGGTCCTGTCCAATAGCTTTGGGTTCGGCGGACAGAATGCCTGCGTCGTTCTCGGCAGGTTCGATGACTGAGACTTGCCGCGAGTGAATCGCGTGGATATTAGGAAAAGCGAGAGGCCATCCTAAGGGATGGCCTTCCTTGTTTGACGAAAAAGCGGGGGTTAGTGAGCTACGGGCACAGAGCCTACAATATCTTCGAGCATCATCTGCATCGCCATGACATGAGTGCAGGTATCGCGTCCTATATGATAATCGCAGTCGCAATGCCAACTGCCAGCTTCATAAGTTATATTGTGGTCGCCGTTATCACCCTGGAAAAGCACTGTACAACCTGTGAGGTTGACTCTCTCTTTCTGAAGAGCGTAATCCTTAGCCTTCTCGACCTTCCTTATAAAGCTTGAGTTCATAGACTGCGCTCCTCCTTTACCTGAGTGATTGCACGGAAAGATGTCCTCTCCGCTCTTGAAATTCTAGCGAGGTCTGCGTTTGCCAGTCAATTCGATTCGGGATATTTCCGGCGCTCAAGCGCCGCTTCTTCGACCGCTTTTTCAGCCAATCTCCGAATGTCATTCTTGTTGCGGCCTGGATTTGCCACCATAGCGGTTAAGTGGTAAATTCTGTGCCATGAAACTCACCGGACGATTGAATCCGCTCCCACACCTGTGATGAGGTGGAGGGGCAGAGTCGAAAGTATTGTGTTTGACATGGAAGTGAGGGATACAGGCATGGCGGATGACTTGAGAATCGCTATAGTCGGCCAGGCTGCCTTTGGCAAGGACGTTCTGGCCGCTCTCGCAGATAATTCGGAGAACATCGTGGGCGTGTTCTGTCCCCCCGACCGTGAGGGAAGGCCCGCCGACCCTATCAAGCAGGAAGCCGAGGAGCGAGGCATCCCAGTCTTCCAATTCAGGCGTATGAGACGCAAGCGAGCGATTGACGCCTTCATCGAATTGAACGCGGACCTATGCGTCATGGCGTTCGTAACCGACATAGTGCCGGACGAGATTCTCGAAGCCCCCACTCATGGAACGATTCAGTACCACCCTTCCCTGCTCCCAAAGCATCGAGGTCCAAGTTCGATGAACTGGCCGATCATATGGGGTGAGACCAAGACGGGATTGACTATCTTCTGGCCGGACAAGGGTCTGGACACCGGTCCTGTCCTCCTCCAGAAGGAGGTCGAGATAACATCGGACGATACTCTGGGATCACTGTATTTCGGCAAGCTCTATCAGATGGGCGTGGACGCGATGGTGGAATCGGTGGCGATGGTCAGAGACGGAACCGCTCCCAAGATACCTCAGGATCATTCTCAGGCAACCTATGAGGGATGGTGCAATCCGGCGGACGTGGTCATAGATTGGGAAAAGAATGTGGACGAGATCTACAATATGGTCAGGGGAGGCGATCCTAGTCCCGGAGCGAACACCACACTGAACGGTTCAGATGTCGCGTTCTTTAGAGCGGCAAAGATAGAGGGCGACACGGGCAAGGCCGCGGGAGAAGTTGTAGAGGTGGATGAGGACGGCTTTACGATAGCAGCAAGAGGCGGGGCTATTCGCGTCGGTCGCGTTCAGGCGGCGGGACAGCGCAAAGTAATGGCCCCGGAATGGACTGAGCAAATCGGCCTGAATCCTGGAGACAGGTTCGGTACGTAAGC
>JAAXHY010000054.1 GCA_012270665.1 Dehalococcoidia bacterium | reverse complement strand
CGCCTGCCCAGGGACGCCAATCCGAACCGGGTGCGCAATCGTGATTCGGCAACCGGCAGACCGCGCGGGTATATAAGACATTTCGGTCTGTCGCGCATATCGTTCCGGGATATGGCTCTCAAGGGTCTGCTTCCCGGAGTTCGCAAGGCCAGCTGGTAGAGGGACGAAAGAGTATGTCAGTAACAGATCCGATAGCGGATATGCTAACGCGCATCCGCAACGCGGTAAACGCGCGGCACGAGACGGTCAACATCCCGGCCTCCAAGGTGAAGGGTGAAATGGCCCGAATCCTGACCGAGGAAGGCTTCGTAGAGAGCTACGACATCCTCAGGCAGGGAACGCCCCAGGCGACCATCAGAATACGGCTTCATTACAGAAGCCGGAGCGAGCCTTCGATAATGGGCCTCAAGAGGGTGAGCAAGCCCGGATTGCGCGTGTATGTCGGCAAGGGCGAAATACCCAGATACTACGGCGGCATCGGAGTGGCGATGCTTTCGACTTCTCAGGGAGTGATGACCGGGCGGCAGGCATGGCGTCTTGGTGTCGGCGGCGAGCTTCTGTGTTACGTCTGGTAAGGAGATTGGTATGTCCAGAGTAGGAAACCAGCCGATTGCGCTCCCCTCGGGAGTGGATGTGCAGATCGTCGGCCAGCAGGTGACCGTGAAGGGCCCGCGCGGCGAGCTTACCCAGACCTTCCATCCCGAAATGGGGCTGTCCAGAGACAATGGCGCCGTCGTCGTCGCCAGGCCAAGCGACTCCAACGAGCACAAGGCGCTGCATGGACTGACCCGCAGCCTCATAAACAACATGGTGCTGGGAACGAGCGACGGTTTCGAGAAGGTCCTCGATCTCGTTGGCGTCGGATACCGCGTGGCGCAAAACGACAAGGGCATTACGCTCAGCGTAATGCTCAGTCACCAGGTTGACATAGATCCCCCGGACGGAATAACCCTCGAGGTCGAGGGCAACAACCGGATCCGGGTCAGAGGAATAGACAAACAAGCGGTTGGGCAGTTGGCGGCTGAGATAAGAAAGGTTCGCCCTCCCAACGTATATACGGGCAAGGGGATTCGATACTCCGGTGAGATAGTTCATCTCAAGCCCGGCAAGAGCGCCAGGAGAGCATAGGGTGGCTAAGGCAAGAGTGCGAAAGACGCGCCGGCAGGTGCGCCACAAGCGAGTCCGCAGGAAGGTGTTCGGAAGCCCGGAGCGCCCGCGCATGGCGGTGTTCCGCAGCCTGAATAACATCTACGTCCAGATAATAGACGACACGCAGGGCCATACCCTGGTGGCCGCGTCGAGCCTGGACACGGACGTGAGAGGACGTATTAACGGCGGCAAGCCCAAGTCCGAGGTTGCCGCGCTGGTGGGCAGCGCCGTAGCGGAGCGCGCTCTGGATAAGGGAATCAAGAGCGTGGTCTTCGACCGGGGCGGCTTCAAGTACCACGGCAGGGCAAGAGCGCTGGCTGAGGCGGCGCGCAAGGGAGGGCTGGTTTTCTAATGACTACGGACTTCCTGCGTCAGCAGGGACAGGAAGAGCAGGAGGAGATGCCCCTCGTAGAGAGGGTCGTCCGAATATCCCGTGTCGCGAAGGTCGTCAAGGGTGGACGTCATCTCAGGTTCAACGCGGTAGTGGTAGTCGGAGACGGCGAGGGCCACGTCGGCATAGGCATGGGCAAGGCGGACGCGGTCCCCGACGCCGTGAGAAAAGGGACGGTGAAGGCGAAGGCCAACATGATAACCGTCCCGCTCAAAGGCTCGACCATTCCGCACGAGATAGTGTCCAAGTACGGAGGATCGCAGGTAATGCTGAAGCCGGCGGCGCCCGGCACGGGCGTGATAGCCGGCGGTTCGGTGCGCGCGGTGGTGGAACTCGCTGGCGTCCGCGACATACTGACCAAGTCCAGACGCAGCAACAACCCGGTCAACGTGGTCAAGGCTACGTTCGAAGGTTTGAAGAAGATGAGACTTCCCGAAGAGGAGTTCGTCAGAAGGCGACAGACAGTGGAGGAAGTCAAGGAACGACAGAGGATTCAGGCCGAACGCCGCGCGGCGCGACAGGCCGAGAGAGAGGCGGCGGCCGCAGCCGCAGCGGCGGCGGCCCAGCCTCGGCAGGAAAGTTCTTAAGAGATCATACAAATGGCGAAAATAGCGATAACCTGGAAGAAGAGCGCGATTGGTTACGAGAAATCGCAGAAGAGGGCTATCGAGGGCCTCGGACTGAGGCGACTGAACCAGACGGTCGAGCATGAAGATACGCCTTCCATCATGGGGGTGGTCCACAAAGTCCGACACCTGGTCGAGGTAAGGCTCGTCGAGTCCGACGAAACCGATCAATAGCCGGACGATCCCGACTCTTGAGTCGGTCGCGGCCGTTCTACAGGACGCAGATTCAGAACAGGGCGACAGTTTCAAAATGCAGCAGCATCTTATGACATCCCCGAAAGGGGCCAAAAGAAAAAGAAAGCGTGTTGGGCGAGGCGATGGAAGCGGATCCGGCACTTATGCCGGTCGCGGTCTCAAGGGACAGAAGTCTCGGAGCGGCAAGGGTCCGATGACCAAGTTCCAGGGCGGGCAGCTATCCCTGCTCAAGCGCCTCCCAAGCATACGTGGATTCAACAACATATTCCGGCAGGAGTACAGCGTGGTGAACGTTGACCAGTTGGCGCTGTTCCCTCCGGACAGTGAGGTTACGCCCGAAACGCTGGTACAGGTCGGATTCGTCAAAGACCTGAGAGAGCCTGTCAAGGTTCTTGGCAGGGGAGAGATAGACGTGGCCATAACTATAGCCGCGCAACGCTTCTCGGCGTCCGCGAGGCAGAAGATCGAGGCCGCCGGCGGCACGGTAACCGTCGTAGAGTAAAACGCGCCCGAATTCCCCGCGAGGGACAAGGAGTCCAAGTTAATGCGCCAGGCGCAGGCAGCCAGAGCACAGCAGCAGTCTTCGAGGCCGCAGCTGATACAGTCCATGATAGACGCGATGCGGGTCCCCGACCTGCGCGCGAGAATACTGTTCACGCTGGCGATGCTCGTCGTGTTTCGATTCGTCGCTCAGATCCCGGTTCCGGGTGTGGACACACAGGCATTATCCCAGGCGTTTCAGCAGCAGGAGCTTCTCGGTTTTCTGAACCTGTTCAGCGGGGGCGCGCTCGC
>JAAXHY010000496.1 GCA_012270665.1 Dehalococcoidia bacterium | reverse complement strand
CACACCTGGTCGCCCGACGGACACGTCGCCGCGCCGACAGCGGTGAGCATGGTCCACGCGGGCGTGCTGATGAAGTTGGGCGCGTTCGGCGTCATACGCATAGGCATGACGCTGATGCCGGAGGGGGCGGAGTTCTGGATGCCCGCGCTGATAGGACTGGGAACGGTGAACGTCATATACGGCGCGTGGTCCGCGATGGGGCAGACTGACCTCAAGTATGTCATCGGCTATTCGAGCGTCAGTCACATGGGCTACGTGCTGATGGGAATCGCGACGCTGCACGTCCTGGGACTGAACGGCGCGGTCTTGCAGATGTTCAGCCACGGGATTATGACAGCGCTCTTCTTCGCCGCCGTCGGCGTCATCTACGAAAAGACGCACACACGCGACATCGGGGCGCTGAATGGACTCGCCAAGCGGATGGGCGTTACAGCGACGCTGTTCGCAATCGCGGGGTTGGCCTCGCTGGGACTGCCCGGACTGAGTGGGTTCGTGGCGGAACTGCTCGTGTTCCTCGGCCTCTTCCAGACCTACCCTATTCTAGGCATACTGGGAATCATAGGCGCGGCAATAACCGCCGTTTACATATTGAGGCTGATGGCCAGAGTGTTCTTCGGGCCTCTGAGTGAGCAGTGGTCGGATCAGACGGACGCCAGCGTTCGGGAGAAGTTCTCGATGCTGGCGCTGGCCGGATTCATACTTCTGGTAGGGCTGTTCCCCTTCCCGTTCATAAGGATCATAGAGGGTAGCGTACTAGACATACTCACGCGATTCGGGGGGGTGGAATGAACAACAACTTCCTGCTACTCACGCCCGAATTCATGGTAACAGGACTCGCGTTTCTGGTACTGACGCTGGACTTCTTCCTTCGTGAGGAGCGCAAGCATCTCCTGGGATATGCCGCCGCCGCCGGGCTGTCGCTCATTCTGGCCATAACGCTCATCTACCAGTGGAACATAGAAGACAGCCTGTACGACGGCCTAGTGGTCGTTGACGGCTTCTCGCTGCTGTTCAAGGCGGTGTTCCTGGTCATGGGCATCGTGGTCGCGCTGTCGTCCGTGGAGTATGTTCGCCGCAACTTGAGTTACGCGGGCGAGTACTACGGCATACTGATTTTCACCATCGTGGGCATGATGCTGATGGCGGCGTCCGGCGAACTGTTGACCGCGTACATATCGCTCGAACTGCTGAGCTTCGGCCTCTACGTGCTCGTATCCTTCGACAGGTACAATCCCAAATCCAATGAGGGCGGTACGAAGTACATACTGCTAGGCGCGGTGTCCTCGGCGCTGCTCCTGTACGGCATCAGCCAGATCTACGGTCTTCTGGGAACGACGCGGTTCGATGGCATTTCCGAGACGCTCGCGGCAGCGGGAAGCCTCAGTCCCGGCGTGGTAGTCGGGCTCGCGCTCGTAATCGCGGGCCTCGGATTCAAGGTGGCGGCCGTCCCCTTCCATATGTGGGCGCCCGACGCTTACGAGGCCGCTCCGATACCGATAACCGGATACCTGGCCGTGGCATCCAAGGCTGCCGCGTTCGCGCTGATTCTCAGACTGTTCACCCAAGCGCTCATGCCGGTCGCGGACGAGTGGCAGATGATACTCGTCATCATGGCCGCGCTGACTATGACGTTGGGCAACCTGGTCGCGCTGGCACAGACCAACCTCAAGCGACTCCTAGCCTATTCCAGCGTGGGTCATGTCGGATACCTGATGATGGGTGTTGCCGCGCTCGCGTCGGTCGGCCCAGACGGCAGGGTTGGAACACAGATTTCGCACCTAGCCTCCAACGGCCTCATGCTTCACATCGTGGCCTACGGAGTTACCAACCTGGCCGCGTTTCTCGCGCTGGCGGCGTTCTATAACGCCACCGGCAGAGACGACGTTCCGGGGCTGGCGGGAGCGGCGCGCAGGTCGCCGTACCTGGCCATGGTCATGTCGGCGTCGGTGCTGTCTCTGGCCGGTCTGCCGATATTCGCCGGATTCGTGAGCAAGTTCTACCTGTTCAACGCGGCGGCGGTCCAGGGACTTCTATGGCTGGCCGGACTTGCGATTTTCACCAGCCTCGTATCTCTGTACTACTATCTTCAGATTCTGAGACAGATGTATATAGAAGAGCCCGTTGACAGCAGCAGGATACGGTTGCCGAGACTCACAATCGGGCTGCTGGGAGCGCTGCTGGTGGGCATGGTTGCGCTCGGTGTTTATCCGGGGCCCCTGATGGACGCGATTCAGCACGCCAGCGACGCGCTGACGGGTTCGTTCGGATTCAGGGTAATCGCACAGGTTCCCCCTAATTGAGAAATGCTACAATTGCCGATTGACGCGAATTCACATTGGACATGAGGAGATTTGATGTCGGAAGAACAAGGATATTCCAGCGGAATGGTTGTAATCGCGCACGCCGACGACGCCGAGTACGGCTGCTCGGGCACCGTGGCCAAGCTGTGCGCCGAGGGATGGGACATGACCTATGTCCTATGCACCGATGGCAGCAAGGGCAGCGCAGACCGTGAAATCACGGAGGCGGAACTGTCCGAGATTCGGAGAGTGGAGCAGATAGAGGCGGGCAAGGTACTCGGTCTGAAGGACGTGGCATTTCTGGGCTACCCGGACAGCTACCTGCAACCGACGCTGGAAGTACGACGGGACATCGCGCGAGAGATTAGAAGATACAAGCCGGACGTGGTCATCTGCCAGTATCCGATGCGCATCCTGGACGGAGGCTGGGGCGTCGGACACCCGGACCACATGGCGGCGGGAGAGGCCGCGCTCGCGGCGGTCTTCCCTACGGCGCGCGACCACATGACTTTCCCCGAGTTGCTGGAAGAAGGATTCGAGCCGCACAAAGTAGCCGAGGTCTGGATAATGGGACATCCCGAACCCGACATCTTCGTTGACGTGACCGACCACATGAAGACGGCGGTCAAGGCGCTCGCCGCGCACACGACCCAGACAGGTGGACGTCCTTACGAAGAACTGCTGCCCAGGATGCAGGAATGGCGCAGGGGCCGCTCCGTGGGCAAGGGTATGCTCTACTCTGAGTCGTTCAAGAGGATAAGTTTCCGGCGGTAACGGCGCGGGATGGAGATCTCTCACCAGACACAGTTGATTAGGCTCTGCGCTCTTATCTGGCGGTCGCCAGAGATTATGGTCACTTCTTCGTCCGCGTCGTCTCTTACAATCAGCGCGGTCGCCATGATTATCATGTCATGAATATCCGCCCACAGCCTGTACACGCTTCTCAGGGATTCCAGCGCGGGGTCCCTGAGACGTTCTACAAGTTCCATATCGAAACTCATCACCGACATACTCATGTCTTGAACCATTTGCAATACCCGGTCGAAGGGGGCGAAGTCGCCTCTGCGCTTGCGATCCATATCCCATGCCTCGGCGAGAACGATGGAGGGTACTACCAATCGGTAATCTGAGACACGAGCGAGATCGAGAATTCTCCTAGCTCGATCAGAGAGTCGAGGACTGCGGGAGGCACGCCACACAAGCGTATTTGTGTCTAGGACATATATCATATGGGGAACCACTTGGTCTTGTACTTGATGGCTTCTATGTCCTCTTCAGTTATCTCCATGCCTTCCCACAAGCCTTCAATATCTATCAGACTGCCCATAGGGGCGGGCACTTGCATACCGAGGTATCTCAGCATACGGATAAAGGTTATGTAACCGATGTCGTACGCGGGGTCTTTGCACACATCCAGTTGGTCAGGACGGTTAATGTTATCCATCTTATCGGCTACGACCACGTATTCAAGGGATTTGTCAGGATTGCGTTCGCGGTGGGTTACGCCGAGCGCAATTACATAGGGGGAGGCGTCGAAACGTTCGACATCGGGGCCGTAGAGCGTTTGATACTTAGCGATGATCTCGGCCGCCAGGCTCTCTTGTTCAGAATCGAGTTCCCAAAACAGCGCGGGGTTGGCCTCGGCCCACGCCAGAAGCGCTTCATCTGCGGCTCCCCATCGCAACTCTCCCATCATCTGGGTGGGCGCGATAACGATTTCGAAGACCGCCAACTGCGCCAGATGTTCCCACACCTCCGGGAACTCATCCGGCGGATAGAACTTCCATGTGTTCGTCAGTGCGCTGGCGTCGAGATAGTACATAAAATCGTCGTGTTTCAGCCTCTGGTCCATGCCCCACAGCAACGCACGAATATCGGGATCGCTGTCATTGTAGCTGTTGCGCGTCAATGGCAAAGCCTTAGCCGCGCCCTTGAGAAGGCCTGGTGGCATGGCTACACTCTCTGCTTGTTTCGCAGGCCGGCGAGCACCTCGTTCAGGCTGCCGGAGCGGAATCCCTCCAGGTCGAGTGTGACGTAGGAGTAGCCTATCGAGCGGAAGTAGGCGGTTATCTTCTCACGGGTGGTTTCATCCGTCAGCGTGAGGAAGTCGGCGGGTTCGACCTCGATGCGGGCGATGGTGTCGTGATGGCGGACGCGGAGTTGGCGGATGCCTATCTTGTCGTGCAGGTACTCCTCGGCCTGGGCGATGCGCGTAAGAGCCTCCACCGTGACAGGCGTGCCATATGGTATGCGGGAGGAAAGACAGGCTTGGGCAGGCTTGTCCCATGTGGGCAGGTCCATCTCGCGCGATAGCGCGCGGATTTCGGCCTTGGATAGGTCGGCCTCAACCATCGGACTGCGGACTCCGTACTGCTTGGCGGCATTCAGTCCGGGACGGAAGTCGCCGAGGTCGTCCGTGTTGGTGCCGTTGGCGATGTGCTCGTATCCCTCGTCCCTGGCGTAGTCGACCAGATAGGTGTAGAGCTCGTCTTTGCAGAAGAAGCAGCGGTTCGGGTTGTTCTGCGCGTAGTCTTCGCGCTCGACCTCGTGGGTCTCGATGACCCTGTGATTGAGTCCGATGCGCTCAGCGAGTTCGACGGCCTCCCGAAGTTCCGAGGGCGCGAGGCTCGGAGACTTCGCGGTAACGGCGAGCGCCTTGTCTCCCAGTGTCTCATGCGCCGCGGCGGCCAGGAACGCGCTGTCCACGCCTCCGGAGTAGGCCACGATGACGCCGTCCATCTCGCTCAGGATGGAGCGTAGGCTCTCCATCTTTTGGCTCGTGGCCTGCCTGTCTATAACCTGGATCTCGGTCTGAGTCGTCATCGCACTGTCTCCGAGGACATTATACGGTATTTCAGCCTGTTTACATACACGAGGCTATACGCTGCCATCGCGCGTTACGAAGAACTGACTTTCCCTGTGGCTCGATTGGTTATCCGACGATTCTGAAGGAGAGGGCGTTGGAATTTCTTCGAGCAGGGCAATCAACTCTTTCACGCTGCCTATGCTTCGTTCCAACTCATACTCACTCATCCAGGCTTCGTAGTAGTTAGCGTGCAGGCTCTCGCATACCGCGAACAACTCTCTAATCCTGTCAATGCCAGTCTCTTGCACTAGGTGGTCGGCGACCTGCCTCAAGTGGTAGTGACCGGAGTGAGGCAATCTCCGGCTTACGGCGTGCGCCTTTAGGAATTGGGCTGTCGCGCCCCACGCCTTCTCGGACGCCTGGAGAAAGTCGCCAGCGTTGAACTGGTCGTCGGCGTGTGACATCAGCCTGCGACCTATGTTCATGTGACTTTCAGCCTGGGTCATCATTACTGTCTTTTCGGTGGGAACTTCTTTGGCGTAGGTTCATTATAGAGACAATTGCGTTCCGAGTCTTCC
>JAAXHY010000599.1 GCA_012270665.1 Dehalococcoidia bacterium | reverse complement strand
ATAATTTATACGTATGTTCTGAATCCATGCCATTATTGTAGCATAGAATGAAGTATCAGACGAAACCGTGGAAGACTTTGCAAAGACCCTGCTGCTTAATGTGGCATGGAGGAATTTCCAAACTCGAAATCATGTATGAAGACCGGACAAACGCGCGACACACCGCCCAAGATACAACCCGAGCGGCGTGTCGTGATTAGCGCCTGGCAGTCAAGTTAGGACAGCTTGTCGCCGAAGAAGTCGAACACCTTTTGCCACGAGTCCATCGCCTGTTCGGGACGGTAGATAGCGCGGTCGTGGTACCAGAACCCGTGTCCCGCGCCGTCGTAGCGGTGGAACTCGTAGTCCTTGCCGTGCTGTTTGAGCGCCTCTTCGTGCTGATCAACCTCTTCAGGAGACGGGGCCTGATCGTCGTTCCCGAATATGCCCAGAAGCGGCGTTGACAGACCTTCCGTCAGGTCTATCGGAGCGACTGGCTGCTGAGGGGTGAGCGTATCGGGAGCCATGACCACCCGGCCGCCCCACAGGTCCACCACCGCGTCGAACGCGCTCGAGCGGCAAGCCACCATGTAGGAATGGCGTCCACCTGAGCAACTTCCGATGATTCCGACCTTGCCATTGGTGTACGGCAGCGAGTTCAGGTAGGCCGCCGCTCCCTCCGCGTCGGCGAGTACGCTGTCGTCGGAGACGCCGCCCTGCCCTCGCGCCGCGGACGCTATATCATCCGGGGTGCCCTGTCCGAACCGCGCGAACAGGTCGGGCGAACACACCACGTACCCGTGATGCGCGAACCGCCGCGCGAACTCCCGGTAGAGCTCGTCCCACCCGGGCAGGTGATGTATCAGAACTATGGACGGATAAGGCCCCGATCCCAGCGGCCTCGCCATATAGGCGTTGATCCTGTCCCCGTTATACCCGCTGATAGTCACCGTTTCCGCTATCTGCCCCTCATAGTCCGCCGTATTGAACTGGTTCCACATATTCATTCCCCCTATATCTGGTTGGGTTTACTGGATTCTGCATTATGAAAATCACGCGCTCGAACAGACGCGCAATACATCCCCGCCAACAGTGCGAGAGTATCAGCGTCACCCTGTCCAGTCAACGCCAAGCCGCCACGTCGCGCTGTGTTACAATACTCGGAGAGGAGGCGTGATTATGATTTCAGACCAAATAGTGTCAACCGTCGGCTTCATCATGACGATAACTGGTCTGACCGCGCTTGTGGCAATTGTCGCAATCTGGGCATGGTCGGCTATGCGAAGTTAGAACAGCTACAATCTGTTACCGTCACAAGGTAACGCAGAGACACAATGAATCCCCTTAGACCTGCTTCACCTCTAGCTTGGCCAATGTTGGCCCTCTTCGTCATTCTGTTCACAGGAATCGGCATCATGCTTTGGCACGCACCCGTTCCAACTGACAAACTTACTCTGGCGCAAACCAACCTCATACACATTGGCGATTGGATGGTCAAGGCATCCGTGGGAGCGATACTAGGAGTCATCGGTGGAGCGCGCGTAGCTAGGATCAATCGTGGCTGAACTATATCACCATACCGCTTGATCCAAACCTACCGGCCCATTGTCCCTACTCCGGCACGAACCACCCGTCATCCCCCTGCAACAGCGCCCGCGTCCGATTCATCTCCCCCGCGTGATAAACGTCATGCTCTATCATAGTAACGATGATATGCCGCGTCGGAACAAGCCCTCCCCAGTGCGCCTTCCTCAGCGCCTCCAACTCCGAATCATCCCCAAGCTCCCGTATGAGTCCAGTCAGATACTCATGCCCCTCCCGCAGGTACTCCATAGCAGTCTTCACCGATGCCAGCCGCTCCGGCGCCGGCGTAGCGGGCGGCTCACCGTAGTCCAGGTCCCCCGTATCGAAACCGTGGTTCGCGTACATGAACTTGAACATCCCCACGTGCACCACTATATTCCGGATGGAGCGTTCGCCCCCCTCGGGTATCCTCTCCCACGACTCCTCCCTCACACTCTCCATATTCTTGAGAAGCGAGTGTTCGCTCTCCGAGAAAACGCGGTCCATCAACAGCAGCAATTCGTCAATTCGTGGGGATGACATATGGTTCTGTCCTCTCGGGGGTGTCAAGACTGGGGCGCATTCTGTTTGAGGAGTTCTATAAGGCGGCCAAGTTGTTCGTCCTCGAAGAAGTAGGTTGCAGTACTCCATTTGGGGTTCTCGTTTATGAGTGGGCCGCTTACTTGTTCAATTTGATCCCTGGACAGGTCGAAGCGTTCGGCTATATACCCGAAGTTAACCGTGATTACAAGCCCGTCCTTAGCGGAACTTTCCATGGGACGTAGTGAGATAAATGCTCCAGAGCTTCCATTAAGCCGGACATTGAAGAACAGAGTAGATTGGCTTCTGCCTCTTGATTGGGACAGAGGCCAGAATCCCTTAATAGCTTTATCCCATAATCCCTCTACACCGGATTCCTCTGCGATGTCTCGTAATTCAGCCTGGGTGAGATATCGCCTACGCTTTGGCGCGGCTCTGGTTTCAGATCGAGTCTGTACCGCTTCTTCATCAAGAAGCATCGAACGCCCAATCATCTCCTGCCCGCCAACATCGAAATACGCGAACGTCGCCACATTGATGTCCACGCCATACGTTTCAGACAGATACTCCACGATCCTCTCGGTCGCCGAATCGAGAGACGACGCCACGATATACATACGATGCGCCTGGTTTACGAACTCCGGCAGGTCGAATCCAAACTTCTCCCTAAACGCCTCCTCCAGACTCTTGCCATCCAGAAAGCCGGCAGCTGACACGGTCTCCCCTATCTCCGAAATCCCCATCTTCTGGACATACGAGGCATAATCCAATATCTGCGCGACTATGTCCCGAGGCGTCTTGTCCTTCTTGAGTTCCAGGATAACCAGGTTCGCCTCCGAATCCATCGCAAGCAGATCTATATCCCCCGTGTGGTCTGTCGGAACTTGCTGACCTATCACCAGCAGGTCGTCGTTCATCAGCCCAATATCGTCCCGCATCCAGTTCTCAAGCCGCGATTCCAAGTCCAGCTTATCTTGGTCAATAGGCTTGGGCGTATCTTCCTCTATCCGCCACAACTTCATTTCAGTCGGCATTGCATTTCTCCACGTAGCTAGACCATCACATCTAAGTGGTCTGGCGGCAGCACAATCCTGAACATCCCATTATCCTGTAAATCCTGCTTCAGACAAACACACAGCTAAAGCGAATCCAGCCTTCCCACCACCTCCCCCGGCAATCTCACCGACACCGCCTCCGCGTTGCTCACCACCTGCTCGGGCCGTGACGCCCCCACGATAGCCGACGTTATCTGCGGCCTCGAAAGCGTCCACGCTATCAGAAGTTGAGGCACACTTATCTCCAGCTCAGCCGCCGTCGTCTTCAGCGTCTCCACCATCCCGAAGGTGCGGTCGTTCCAGTACGTGTCCTTCGCCCTCTGAGCGTGGCGCGACGCCATGTGACTATCTTCAGGCGGTTGAGAGTCCGGGGTATAGTGTCCGGTCAGCGCCCCGCCCATGAATATCTGGTAGGGGATGATTCCCACCCCCTGGTCCGAGCACGCCTCGAACAACTCCCCTTCTATGTCCCGCTTGCCCAGGTTATACTCCGGCTGAACCGACTCGAACCGCTCCAGCCCGTTCTTGTCGCTCACCCACAATGCCCTCACAAGCTGCCACGCCGCGAAATTCGAGCAGCCTACGTACCGGATCTTACCCTGCCGGACCATATCGTCCAGCGTCCTGAGAGTCTCCTCCAGCGGCGTCTCCGGGTCGAAATAGTGGACTTGGTACAGGTCTATATAGTCTGTCCCCAGCCGTCTCAGGCTCCCTTCTACCGCGTTCACCAGGTGCTTGCGAGAGAGTCCCACGTCGTTAGGCCCCTGTCCCGTGGCGATGAACCCCTTCGTAGCCACCACGAAATCGTGCCGGTGCCTACCCACCGCTCTGCCGATCACCACCTCCGAGTGCCCGGAGTTATACGCGTCAGCGGTATCTATGAAGTTGATGCCCGCGTCATAAGCGGCATGGATAACCGACACGGCGCGCTCGTCTTCTACATAGCCCGCGCCGAACATATTCGTGCCGACGCACACCCGTGACACCCTCAGACCGCTGCGCCCAAGTCTCACATATTCCATAACCCACCTCTGCCCGAATAGAATCGGCCCAAGCCTAGCCGAACCGTCATACGCTGTCAAAACAC
>JAAXHY010000248.1:431-2054 GCA_012270665.1 Dehalococcoidia bacterium | reverse complement strand
TTGTCCACAGTGTTCATGAAGGCGATGCACGACCTGATGTCCACTTCGTCGCCCTGGGTCGCGCCGCCCATCGTGAGAGCAAAGGCGAGGCCGCGAAGGTAGTCTGTGGTCGTCAACTTGGAGCGTCCCTTGCTCTTGGTATTCTTCGCCAGAATGTTCGCCGTCTCAAACGCCTCCGGGTCGTTGACGCCCAGGGCGATGATGCGGTAGTCAGACAACCAACGGTTGCGGACGGCTTCCATGTAGCTCTTGCGGTACAGTTCCACTCCGAAGGTGGTCTCGTCGTCCATCGAACGGACTATCCAGTTCGGGTTGCCGGTGGCGGCCTTGCCGTCGTAGATGCGCGGGGTGGCCGTCTGATAGACGCGATAGGCAGCGGGGAACCTGTCATTGTCGTGGCAGACAGCGAAGTCGCGAAGACGCTTTTCTTCTTCGTTGGCGGCGGCGGATCTGGAGTTCTTCCGCTTCAGTCCCGCCGTTCTGTGCGCTTCGTCGGCAATCAGCACGCGCGCGCTGACGCCGGCGCTCAGCAGGGCTTTAGATACCCTGGCGCTGCTCTGGTAGGTGCCTATCAAAACCTTGATGGCGTTTCCGAGGACATTCCTGCGCATCCAGTCGGCTATTTGCTCGGCATCGGTGGTCACTCTACCCTTTACGTCGGACTCGCTGACATTGCTGTTATCTACCGTTGGGTCGAGTGTCGCGTTGCGTCTTCCCTCTTTCTTGGGATCGTAGCCCGCCGTAGCGTCCGAGCAGACAGCGAGTATGTCCATCGGAATGTCGGCGTTTTGCAGATACTCTCGCCTTATTTGGGATACGAGCGCTATGGACGGACACAGAACTTTGGACAGTTCGCCCGGAGGCGTCAGTTCTTCCACGATGCGAAGGGATATGCGAGTCTTTCCCGTTCCGCAGGGCAGGATGATTCTGCCGCGGGCCTGGCCTGCCGGCAGTCCGCCGCAGTCTGCTCGTTCATGCTCTTGGAGGATACGGACGCTGTTGGCGACGGCCTCGTTTTGCATGCAGGTCTTTGTCTGTACTAGAACATCAGTACGTGGGGGGGGCGTTTTCAGAGGAATACGATTGACAATGAGCGCAATCCTCGTCCTGGACGTTAGCCTGCCGCTGCTGGCGCAGGTCGTTGGTGATGTCGACCAGTTTGAGGGGCTTCCCGTGCATTGACGCGGACTGTTCAGCGCCGCTGCCAAGTGGATTGTCGCCGTTGGTCACGACCCAGCGTTCGGACCAGAAGTCTGCGGCGGACGCAGCCGCGAACTTGGAGATCTCGCTGTTGCTGATCGAGGAGCCGCGTCCTTCGTCATCGAGCTGACGTGACTTGCACTGGATAGCGATGTGTTCACCGTCGCTGCGACGCACGGCCACAGCGTCTATTCCCACATCCAACCGAGTAGTGTCAGGGAAGTTTGCCTCTCTATCGGGCCACTTGTCCCAATGCCAGCACTCTTTGATGTCCCACTCCTTGATGTATGGGCTGGACTCCACAGTAACGACTTCAAGCCACTCGCCATCGGTCTCCTGCGGATTCATCTCGGCTGTCTTCTCGATTGCGCTTTCAATGGTGCGCTGTGCATTGGCGCTTGTCATCGTCTGTTCCTCTCGTAA
>JAAXHY010000248.1:0-378 GCA_012270665.1 Dehalococcoidia bacterium | reverse complement strand
CCGACGGCGTCGAGTAGCTCGGCCTCGATGTCGTCTATGAGGTCCTGAATTTCGTCGGAGGTGACGGATTCTTCGATATTGAGCGTGGCGTGCACCACGCCGTCGGCGTAGTGGATGTCCAGCCTGCCCGCCACGACTTCGCTCTCCAGCACTATGTAGCACTCGGAGTATGGGGTGCGGGTCTCTCTCTGGAAGTCGTATTTTGCCATGTGGGGTCTTGTCCTAGCTCCTGACCTGTCCGCTGCCCATCACGGTCCACTTGTAGGATGTGAGTTCCTTGAGGCCCATGGGGCCGCGAGCGTGGAACTTGTTGGTGCTGATGGCGACTTCGGCTCCGAGTCCGAACTGGCCGCCGTCGTTGAAGCGGGTGGAGCAGTT